>NZ_JBHMQU010000074.1:0-82833 GCF_042435015.1 Paracoccus panacisoli
GGGGGGGCGTGGCACCGGCAGCCCGGCCCGCAGCCGCGCGTGCCGCTGCCGCGCCGCCCGGTCGAGGTCGCTGCCGGCCCGGCCCAGCTCCGTCCGCCGGTCGGCCATGAAGCTGCGCAGCGCGAAAAGCGGCAGGTCGAGCGCCTCGGCCTCGCGCCGCCGCGCCCGGACAAAGCCGCGCAGCACCGGCTCGAGCCGCGGCCCGGTCAGGTCGAGCCGCTGCCGCGCCGGATCGGTCATCGCCTGCGGGCGCCCGAGCAGCCGGCCCAGATCGGCGAGGCGCTGCGCCGGCCGCTCGATCCGCGCCCGGGCCGAGCGCCAGAGCCGGCTCTGGCTGTCGGCGATGCGCGCGCCCAGTTCGGCCAGCACCGGCACCGCCATTTCGGCGGCCGCGGTGGGCGTGGGGGCGCGCAGGTCGGCGGCATGGTCGATCAGCGTGGTGTCGGTTTCATGCCCGACCGCCGAGATCAGGGGAATGGTGCCCGCCGCCACGGCGCGCACCACGGCCTCTTCGTTGAAGCCCCACAGGTCCTCGACCGAGCCGCCGCCCCGCGCCACGATGATCAGGTCGGGCCGCGCGATCGCGCCCTCCGCAGGCAGGGCGTTCAGCGCCGCGATGGCCTGCGCGACCTGCGGCGCGGACTGCGCGCCCTGCACCGCCACCGGCCAGATCAGCACGCGGCTGGGAAAGCGGTCGCGCAGCCGGTGCAGGATGTCGCGGATCACCGCTCCCGAGGGCGAGGTGACCACCGCGATGACCCCCGGCAGGAACGGGATCGGCCGCTTGCGGGCGGCGTCGAACAGCCCCTCGGCGGCCAGCGCCCGCCGGCGCTGCTCGAGCATGGCCATGAGCGCGCCGAGACCCGCGGGCTCGATCTGCTCGACCAGCAGCTGGTAGCGCGACTGACCCGGAAACGTCGTGAGGCGGCCCGTGGCGATGACCTCGAGCCCCTCTTCCGGGCGATGCGGCAGCCGGCAGGCGTTGTCGCGCCAGCACACCGCGGCCAGCACCGCGCGGTCGTCCTTGAGGTCGAAATAGAGATGCCCCGAGGACGGGCGCGAGACCCGCCCGACCTCGCCCCGCACACGCACGCGGCCGAACTCGCCCTCCACCACCCGGCGGATCGCGCCGGAGAGTTCCGAGACGGAGAGGGTCGGGGCATTGCCGGACGGGGCGTCGGCCGAGGGGTCGTCGAAAAGCTCCATGGCTTCGGGTGTCGCCCAGCCGGGGGCGGGGTTCAAGCGCGCTCTGCATCACGCATCGCCGCGAGCGCGGTCAGCGCGCCAAACCGTCCGGCAACGGTTGTCGAACCGCTCCGCCCGTCTGAGAGCTGGCGGTCTCGGTTCCCCCCGGGACCCTGCCCGCCCTTGCAGCGCCCGGGCCGCACGCTTAAGTCTCGAGGCAAGATGCTGATCGGGGAGACGCGACAATGGCCATGGAAGCCTATGAGATCGAGGCGCTGATCCGGCAGGCCTTCCCCGATGCCAACGTCACGATCACCGACCTCGCTGGCGACGGAAATCATTACGCGGCCGAGGTCGTGGACGAGTCCTTTCGCGGGTTGAACCGGGTTCAGCAGCAACGGCTGGTATACTCGGCGCTCAAGGGGAGCATGGACGGTCCGAACGGCGACCTTCATGCGCTGGCTCTGACCACCAAGGCCCCAGACTGACCGCGCGCATCAGTTTTCACGCTGCGCCTTGGGCGCGCCACAATCCACTACGGGACACCCCTGACATGACCGACATCCGTTCGCAGATCCAGGAAACCATCGACGGCAACGACGTCGTGCTGTTCATGAAGGGCACGCGCGAGGTTCCCCAATGCGGGTTCTCGAGCCGCGTGGCCGGGGTGCTGAACTACATGGGCGTGGCGTTCCGCGACGTGAACGTGCTGTCGAGCGACGAGATGCGCCAGGGCATCAAGGATTTCTCGGACTGGCCGACCGTGCCGCAGCTCTACGTCAAGGGCGAGTTCGTCGGCGGCTGCGACATCGTCAGTGAGATGACGCTCTCGGGCGAACTCGACCAGCTGTTCGATCGGGCCGGCGTCGCCTATGACAAGGCCGCCGCCGAGAAGATCCGCGAAGCCAACAGCTGATCGCGCAGCGCTGAGAATGCGAAAAGGGCCGCCCGGTGGGGCGGCCCTTTTCCATTCGGTGGCTCGACGCTTAGCGGTAGAAGCCGTCGGCGTCGTAACGATCGTCGTCGTCGTAATCCGCCTCGACGAAATCATACTCATCGTCGTCGCGATGACGCCAGCTCTGCAACTTCGAGGCCAGCGCCACGCCCACGGCAAAGGCGCCCATCAGCGGCGGGATGGTGGCCGCGTTCGACTCCTTCACGCGCGACAGGGTGTCCCGCGTGTCGGCGAGGAACTGCGGCGTGAGCCCAACCCGGTTCGCCGCTTCGCCCGCGACGTTGCGGGTGAAGCCCTGAACCTTGGCCTCGGCGTCGCGCGCGAACCCCTGCACCTTCGCCTCGGCATCGTCGGCGAACTTCGCGGCCCGATAGGACACGTCGTCGACCAGCGTTGCGACCCGACCCTCGACATTGTCCACTACCTCGGTCGCCTTCAGCCGCGCCTTTTCCAGCGCCGCATCGGTGGCGAGGCTCACCCGCGCCTCGACCTCGGCGCGAAGCTCGTCCGTCGACGGCACAGGATGCTTCACCGTCTTCGACATAGAGATCAACACGACGCCGATGATGACGAACAGCAGGCCGATGGCGAGGGACGCCCCCAGCGAACCCCAGTGAAGGTGGTAGGCCAGGAACGTCCAGAGGGCGGCGAGCAGAAACCCGGCGCCGATCAGCGCGACGACTCCGGCAGCGGCCTTCATTCCGGCGCGGCGACCCGCGTCGGAAAGGGCCAGCTGCATATTGCGCGCGTAATCGAACATCGGATTAGCGGCGGGCGAGGATCAGGCCGACCAGGAAGCCGACGCCGGCCGCAATACCGAGCGCCTGCGCGGGCTTGCGGCGGACCATGTCCGACATCTCGTCGTAATAGTCGCCGGCGTACTGCGCGACTTCGGTCGCCTTGCGCTCACCCGCGCGGTAGAGGCGATCGGCCTCTTCACGAGCGCGCTCGGCGTACTCGGCGCCCTTCTCCTTCGCGGCCTCGACGTACTCGGCGCCCTTGTCCTTCGCGGCGTTCGCCATGTCGGCGGCGGCGTGCTTGACGTCGTCGGCGGCGCGGCGAGCCTTGTCGGCGGCGGTGTTGTCGGTCGCCTCGTTCCAGGCGTCCTTGGCGTCGCGGGCCAGCTTGTCCACGCCCGACTTGACGTCGTCAGCGGTTTCGCGGGCGGCGTCCTTGACGTCTTTCTTCAGATCCGAGGCGGTGTAATTGTTGGCCATGGTGCGGCTTCCTTTCCCGATAGAGGGTTCGTTTCGTTGCGGTTCTTGAACGGCCGACTCTGGCGTTTCGTTCCATGTCGCCAGTAACTAAAAACGCCCCGTGACGTGTGACGTCAGGGCCCAAAGGCAAAAGGACGTCCGATGACCACGACGATCTACCACAACCCGAAGTGCACGACCTCGCGCAACGTTCTGGCAACGCTCCGGGCGGGGGGCGAGACCCCCGAGGTGATCGAGTATCTGCGTGATCCTCCCTCGCGCGAGACGGTGCGCCGGCTGGCCGCCGACGCCGGGCTGTCGATCCGCGAGGTGTTGCGCCAGTCGGGCACGCCTTACGACGAGCTCGGGCTGGACGACCCGACGTTGTCCGACGATGCTTTGCTCGATGCGATCGAGGCGCATCCAATCCTGCTGAACCGGCCCTTCGTAGTCACCGGCCGCGGCACGGTGCTGGCCCGGCCGGCCGAGAAAGTGCTGGAAGTGATGGCCAATCCGCCGGCAGAGGTGGTGAGGGGCTGACGTCCCGCCGCCCCCCCCCGCCGCGTCCGGCGATCAGGCCGCGGCCGCCTGGGCCGCCACGGCCTCGAGCGAAGCGTCGAGGATATCCAGCGCCTCGTCCAGCTGATCCATGGGAATGGTAAGGGGCGGCAGCAGCCGGATCACGTTGTAGCGCGTGCCACAGGACAGGATGATCAATCCCCGCGCCTCGGCCTCGGCCACCAGCCGGGCGGTCAGCGCGGCGTCGGGCGCATTGGTGGCGCGGTCGGTGACCAGTTCGATGGCGTTCATCGCGCCGAGCCCGCGGACCTCGCCGATGCAGTCCATCCCAGGCCGGGCAGCGATTGCGGTCAGCCGGTCGCGAATCCGGATGCCGATCTCGTCGGCGCGGGCGCAAAGCTCCTCAGCCGCGATCACGTCGAGCACGGCGTGCGCGGCCGCGACCGCGAGCGGATGGCCGGCGTAGGTGCCGCCGAGGCCGCCCGGGGCGGGCGCGTCGACGATCTCGGCCCGGCCGGTGACGGCCGACAGCGGAAAGCCGCCCGCCAGCCCCTTGGCCATGGTCACGAGGTCGGGGGCGACGCCCGCGTGCTCGAACCCGAACATCCGCCCGGTGCGCGCCATGCCCGCCTGCACCTCGTCCCCGATCAGCACGATCCCGTGCCGGTCGCAGAGCGTGCGCAGCGCGCGCAGGAAGCCCGCCGGCGCGATGGTGAAGCCGCCTTCGCCCTGCACCGGCTCGATGATGATCGCGGCGATGCGCTCGGGGTCGACCGAGGCCGCGAGCAGACGCTCGAGCTCGGTCAGGGCGACCGCCTCGGGCATGTCGTGGAAGGCATTCGGGAAGGGGGCGTGATGGACCTCGGGGGGCATGGCGCCGAAGCCCTTCTTGTAGGGCGCGACCTTGCCGGTCAGCGCCATCCCGAGCAGCGTGCGGCCGTGGAAGCCGCCGCTGAAGGCGATGACGCCGGACCGGCCGGTGAAGGCGCGGGCCATCTTGACGGCGTTCTCGACCGCTTCGGCCCCGGTGGTGACGAGCATGGTCTTCTTGGCGAAGTCGCCGGGGGTCAGGGCGTTCAGCCGCTCGGCGAGGCGCACGTAGCCCTCGTAGGGGGCGACGTGGAAGCAGGTGTGGGTGAAGGCTTCGGCCTGCGCGGCCACGGCGGCCATCACGCGGGGGTGGCGGTGGCCGGTGTTGGTGACGGCGATGCCGGCCGCGAAGTCGAGGAAGCGCCGGCCGTCGGCGTCCCAGATTTCCGCGTTCTCGGCGCGGGCGGCGAAGATGCCGCGGGTGGCGACGCCCCGGGCGACGGCGCGGGACTTGCGGGCGGACAGATCGGCGGCGCGGGACATGGGCAGACCTCATGGTTCGGGTTGACCATGCGCTACCCCGCGCTCAAGATTGCACGCAAGATGGATCGATGATCCTGTGCGCCCGGCGACAAGACTTCGCGCGCCCGGCGACAGGTCGGGGACGACGGGGGCAGGGGTGGACGAGTTCGACATCGGCGCGAGGCTCAGGGAATTGCGCGTCCAAGCTGGGCTGTCGCAGCGGCAGCTCGCCGAGGCTTCGGGGGTGCCGCACGGGCAGATCTCGATGGTCGAGACGAATCGGTCGAGCCCTTCGGTCGCATCTTTGCGCAGGATATTTGGCGGTCTGTCGCTCTCGATGTCCGAGTTCTTCGAGCCCGATGCGCCCGCGTCGCAGGCCGTGTTCTTCCGGCCCGGCGAGATGCGCGACCTGACCGCCCGGCTGCACGCGGCGCTTGACGATCCGCGCGGGCGCATCGTGATCCGGCAGGTGGGCGATGCCCGCGCGCACGGGTTGCAGATCCTGCATGAGCGCTACGAGCCGGGCGCGGACACCGGCGACCAGATGCTCGAGCATCCGGCGCACGAGGGCGGCATCGTGATCGCGGGCGAAATCGAGGTGACGGTGGGGGACGAGACCGAGGTGCTCAAGGCCGGCGACGGCTTCCTGTTCGATTCGCGCCGGCCGCACCGCTTCCGCAATGTCGGCGACCGCGCGGCCGAGGTCGTCTCGGCCTGCACGCCGCCCTATCTGTAGGGCCGGGCGGCGCGGCTGGGGCGCGCCGCCCGGGTCGGGGGCTCAGGCGGTTTCCTTGATCATCCGCGCGATGGCCGTGACGCCCTCGGACGGCGCCAGCGTCACGATATAGACGCCCGAGGCGTCGAGCTCCGCCGACCAGCCGGGCTCGATCACGATGGTGGTCGTCACCTCCTCGATGACGGCAGGGCCGGTCACGCGGTCGCCCGCGCCCAGTTTCGCGCCGTCGTAGACGGGGGTCTCGTGCGCCTGGCCGTCGCGCTTGAAGATCATCTCGCGCGTGCCGGCCAGCGCGGCGTGCGCGCCCTCGCCCGCGGGGATGGTGATGCGGCCGGGCTTGTCCACGCCGCCGGTGATCGCGCTTTCGACGTTGACGATCTCGACCGGGCTCTGCGGCTCGGCGTAGGTGTAGAGCTCCTCGTGCCGGGCGTGGAAGGCGGCCTTGAGCCGGTCGAGCGAGGCCTCGTTCACCTCGAACGGATCGACGTCGACGGTGCATTCGTGGACCTGCCCGACGTAGCGCATGTCGAGGCTGCGGCGGATGGTGATGTCCTTGTCGGCGAACCCGTCCTCGGCCAGATCGGCGCGGCCGCGGGCCTCGAGCTCGTTGAAGAGCGAGTCGAGCCGCGCGGCGGCCTTGGCCCCTTCCAGACGGATCGGGGCGGGGGCCATGTAGTTGTACTTCACGTCCGACAGGATCTGGCCGAAGGCGCAGAGCCCCGAGGCGAGTTTCGACACGAGGATCTTGCGGATGCCCATCTCGCGGGCGAGGGCGGTGATATGGGCGCCGGTGGCCCCGCCCGCGCAGTTCAGCACGAAGTCGCGGGGGTCATAGCCGCGCTCGACCGAGACGCGGCGGATCGCGTTCACCATGTTGTTGTTCACGATCGTGAACATTCCGTAGGCGGCCTGTTCGATGCTGATCCCCAGCGGTTCGGCCAGATGGGTGCGGATCGCCTCGCGCGCCTTCTGCAGGTCGAGCGGCAGCCGCCCGCCCACCAGCCCCTCGGGGCTGAGATAGCCGAGGACGAGATTCGCGTCGGTGGTCGTGGGCCGGGTGCCGCCCTGACCGTAGCAGGCGGGGCCGGGCTCGGAGCCCGCCGACTGCGGGCCCATCTGCATCAGCCCCATCGCGTCGATCCAGCCGATCGAGCCGCCGCCGGCGCCCAGCGTTTCCACCTGGATCATCGGGATGCCGATCCGGTAGCGCAGGAAGTCGATGTTCTTCGACACGTTCGCCCGCCCGTCACGGGTCAGGGTGATGTCGAAGCTGGTGCCGCCCATGTCGACGGTGATGATGTCCTTGAACCCCCACGGCTCGCCCAGCCACAGCGCCGCCTGCGGGGCCGAGGCGGGGCCCGAGTTGATCGCATAGACCGACTGGTCCGAGACGATCCGCCCGAGCGCCAGCCCGCCGTTCGACTGGAAGTAGCGCACCGGGTGGCGGGCGCCGAGCGACTGGAAATAGCCGTCGATCGCCTCGACATAGCGTTGCAGGATGGGCGCGAGATAGGCGTTGACGATCGCCGTCGAGGTGCGGGTGTATTCGCGCACCTGCGGGTAGAGCTGGCTGCCGACGGTCAGGCGCACGTCGGGCATCATCTCGCGCACGATCTCGGCCGCGCGGTTCTCGTGGTCGGGGTGCAGGACCGACCAGACGAAGCTGATGGCGACCGATTCCACCCCCTCGGCAAGGAAATGCCGGCAGGCGTCGCGCACCGCCTCCTCGTCAAGCGGGGTGTGCACGGTGCCGTTCGACAGCACCCGCTCGGGCACGCCGCGGCGCAGGTAGCGCGGCACCAGCATCGTGGCGGGCGGATATTCGGGGTCGTAGCGGTAGCCGTCCTCCTTGTGGCCGAGGCGAATCTCGATGCTGTCCTCGTGACCCTTGGTGGCGATCAGGCCGGTCTTGGCGCCGGTGTGGGTGATCAGCGCGTTCAGCCCGACCGTGGTGCCGTTGATGCACAGGTCGGCGTTCGAGACGATCTCGCGCGGCGAGAGGCCGGTCTCTTCCTCGATGATGGCGAGGCCGTTGCGGATCGCCTCGGTCGGGCGGGTCGGGGTGGACAGCGCCTTGAAGATGCGCAGGTCGCCCTCGCGGTCGGCGAGGATGAAGTCGGTGAAGGTGCCCCCGGCGTCGATGCCGAGGCGGTAACGGTTCTGCATGGGGTCAAACCTTGTCTCGGGCGGGACCACCGGGGGCTTCGCGCCCCCGGACCCCGCGGGATATTTGGGGCAGGAAAGAACGGGCCGGGGTCAGGCGGCGCGCAGGCGTTCGGTCTCGGCGTGATCGACCTTGAAGGTCGCGGGATCGGCGAAGACCACGCCGTAGTCGCGGCGCGCGCCCTCGATGCTGACGAGGCCGTTGCGCACATCCTCGATCACGCGGGCGATGTCGCGTTCGAACGGGTTGCCGTAGCCGCCGCCGCCGGGGTTCTTGTTGGCGGCGCGTTCGCCGGGCTGGATCGTCTCGATCACGTTCTCGGTGATGATCTGGGTCTCGCCGTTGCGCGTGACCTCGAGCCGGCCGACCTTGGGGGCGATCATGTCGGACTTGGCGCCCGCAGCCCCCATCGCCGGGATGCGCCGTCCCTCGCCGAAGGTGATCAGCGTCATGGGCTTGTCCATCGGCTCGACCTCCCAGCAGGTGCCCGAGCCGCCGCGGTTCTTGCCGGCCCCGCCCGAGTCCTCCATCAGCGAATAGCGGTGGATGATGATCGGGTAGCTGTGTTCCAGCATCTCGATGTCGCCCGAGGTCAGCGCCCCGAAGCAGCACTCCGGCCCGCAGGCGTGCCAGCCGTCCTGGCTGGCCGTGGCGCCGGCGCCCGAGATGATCGAGGCGAGCACCATGGTCACGTATTCCTCGTCGTGGCGGGTGTCCCAGCCGGCGATGTTGCAGCCGTTGGCGTGGCCCCAGCTCGCCGAAACCTTCTGCGGCGCCGCCTGCTCAAAGGCGAGGCGTACCGCGTCGGTCAGCGTCTCCATCGGCGTCGTCGTGCAGTTCATGTGCGGGGCGGGGGACTTCGCGTTGCAGAGCGTGCCCTTGGGCCCCATGTCGGTCGTCACGCAGCGATACAGCCCCTCGTTGTAGGGCGGCGGCAGCTGGGCGAACATCATCAGGCCCAGATAGACGCCCGAGTGGCTGTTCCCCTCGTAGCTGTTGATGAAATAGGGCACCTGCGGGGGCGAGGCGATCTCGATGTGGCAGCCGTCGCCCTTGATGGTCACGGTCGCGGTGATCTCGAAGTCCCCGAAGCCGTGGCCCGCATCCTCGAGGATCGCGGTGCCGGTGTAGGTGCCGTCGGGGACCGTGGCGATCAGCTTGCGCATATGCGCCTCGGCCATGTCGAGCAGTTCGGCGATGCAGTCCTGCACAACGTCCTTGCCGTACTTGTCCATCAACCGCACGAGCGCGCGGGCGCCGACCTGGCAGGCGCCGATCAGGGCGTTGAAGTCACCCTCCTGGTCGCGGCGGGCGCGCATGTTGGTCAGCAGCAGGTTCATCACGTCCTTGCGCGGCTTGCCGCGGTCCCACAGCTTGACGGGCGGGATGCGCAGGCCCTCGGCAAAGATCTCGGTGGCGTTGGGGTTGTAGCCGGCGGGCACCGGGCCGCCGATGTCGGTCAGGTGGCCCTTGCACACGGTCCAGAACACCAGCTCGCCCTGGTAGAACACCGGATAGTACATGCAGGTGTCGATGATGTGCGACCCGCCATAGGCCGGGTCGTTGTGCAGGATCAGGTCGCCCTCGTGGATGTCGCCCTCGAAGAACCTGGCGACCGACTTCATCGCCGGAATCAGGCTGCCGAGGTGAATCGGGATGTCCTGCCCCTGCAGGATCATCTCGGGCGTGTGGTTGAAGAGCGCGGTCGAATAGTCGTGCGCGAGGTTGAACACGCTCGACCGTGCGGTCTGTTCCAGCGTCAGCGTCATCTCGCGCTGGGTGGTCTCAAGGACGCCGCGGACCACCGACAGGGTGATCGGATCGACATTGCGTCTGGGCATGGTGCTTCCTCCCGTGTCTGCCGGCGTGCAGGGCGCCGGTTCTGATCCCTCCAGACTGGCGCGATCGTGTCCGGCGCGCTTGCAGCGAAGTGAGCGATTGCTTGACGATCCGTGCACGCAAGGCGCGGATTTGCCGCCGGGCGCGCCCGCTCTTGTCGATCCGCGCACCAGGCGACTGCCGACACGAAAAATTCTTGATCGGGCGACCGGGGGCGCGGCACGATGTCTCACCGCGCTTGGGGGATGGCGGATGGAGTCGACTGCCTATTGCACGGCCGGAACCAACCCGGCCCATCGCGCCGCCGAGTGGGAGCGGGTGATCGCGGACACCTATTTTCCCCTGCACCTGACGTTCCGCGATGCCGACCGCTTCTGCGGCCAGCTCGAGCGGCGCCAGATCGGGGCGGTGTCGCTGTCGCGGCTCGAGACCGAGCCGCTGCATTACGAGCGTCACGCCCGCCACATCACCTCGACGACCGAAGAGGATTACCTCGTCACCGTCCCGCGCCGCAGCGCGGTCGAGTTCCACCAGCTCGGGCGCAGCGTCCGCTGCAACCCCGGCGGCTTCATCATCGAGCGGGGCGACGAGCCTTATCGGTTCAGCTACGGCGCGCCGAACGAGCTGGCGGTGCTCAAGGTCGGCAAGCGCGCGCTGTCCGAAAAGCTGCGCAGCCCGGACCGGTTCTGCGCCCAGGCGATCGACGCGGGCGCGGGGCTGCCCGCGCTCTTCACCGCGATGATGGGGCAGTTGCAGGCCCTGCCGCTCAGTCAGTCGCACGCGGCGAACATCCTCGGGCGGCAGATCGTCGAGGTGCTGGCGCTGGCGCTGGACGAACGCGCGGGCGGGGGGGAGGAGGCGCAGAGCTCGGTCCGCGCCGGCCATCTGCGCCGCGCCGAGCAGGTGATCCGGCAGAACCTGCCCAATCCCGCGCTTTCGCCCGAGTTCGTGGCCGATGCCTGCGGCATCTCGAAGCGCTACCTGCACGAGCTGTTCGGCGACACCGAGGCGACCGTGTCGCAGTTCATCCGCGACGAGCGGCTGATTGCGGCGCGCGACGAGATCGCCACCGCCCGCGCCGTGCCGCTGGCGGTCATCGCCTATCGCTTCGGGTTCTCGGACCAGGCGCAGTTCTCGCGCCTCTTCCGGGCCCGCTTCGGCATGACCCCGAGCGACTGGCGCCGCCGCGCCGAGCGCCAGTCCGAGGGCTGACGGCCGGGCCTTCGGGCCCCGCCGACCGTCGCGCGCGGGGCGGCACGCGCAGATGCAAATCTTCGTGCATCCCCGCGCAAGACGCGCTGATCCGGTCGCCCCACCATGACCCGCAGTCCAGAGGCCGCGCCCCATCCGGGCAGACAAGGCGGCCCGTTCAGCAGGGAGTGCACGCATATGGCCGGAAGTCTCGAAACCGCTGTCGATCCAGCCGAAGGGCTGGAGTTTTCCGATCGTCCCGTTCCGCCCGATCAGCGCATGGGGCGGATGCCGCTGACCATGGCCTGGTGGTCGGTCTGCTCGGCGATGTTCTATCTCGTCGTCTCGGCCTCGCTGGCGCTGGCCTATGGCTCGGTCAACGCCATCATCGGGCTGGTGCTGTCGGTGATCGCCTATGCCGCGGTCAACGCGGTGCTGGTGCGGCACGCGATCCGCACCGGGCTGTCGGTCTCGCTCTTCTCGCGCATCCTGCTGGGGCAGACGGGGGCGGCGGTCGCCACGCTGATCTTCTTTGCCACTGCGATCTATTATGCCGTGTTCGAGGGGTCGGTGATCGCGCTGGCGCTGCAGAGCTATGCCGGCATCGCCTATCCGGTCGCGGCGCTGATCGTCGTGGTCTATTCGGTGCTGCTGATCTTCGGGTCGATCCAGAACTGGCTCGACAAGTTCAACGGCGTGCTGCTGCCCTTCTACCTCATCGGGCTTCTGTCGGCGGTGGTGCTGGCGATCTCGAAATACGGCTACTCGGATGCCTGGCTGAAGCTCGGCCCCGCGGGCGGGGCGCCTGCGACCGGCTGGTGGAACTGCTTCGTGGCCTTCATGGGGGTCTGGATCCTCATGATGTTCACCTATGACTACGCCCGCTTCGGCCGCGACGAGGACCGCGAATACCACGCCAAGGTGAACTTCGGCGCGCCCTTCTACCTCGTCGCCTTCCTGCTCAACGGCCTCGTCGGCATCTTCCTGGCCGCGAGCCTGCCGACCGAGGGCGGCGTCACCGAGGTTTCGGTCGTCCTCGCGCTGATCCAGCTGATGGGCTTTGCCGGGCTGGCCTTCGTCTGGATCTCGCAGACGCGGATCAACACCGCCAACTACTATCTCGCCGCCGTCAACATGGAGAGCTTTGCCCAGACCGCCTTCCGCCTGCGGCTGCCCAAGGTCGTCTGGGCCTGCGTGGTGGGGGTGATCGCCTATGTGCTGATGCTGGCCGACGTGTTCCAATACATCCTGCAGGCGCTGGCCTATCAGGGCATCTTCGTGGTCGCCTGGGTTGCCATTGCGCTGGTCCATATCGTCACCGAGGGGCGCGAGGGGGTTGAGCATGACCGCATCAGCTTCCGTCTCTCCGACACCCGGGCGGTGAACCCGGCCGGGCTCGGCGCGTGGCTGGTGGCCGCGGGGGTGGGGCTGGCGCTGCACCTGGCAGGCGGGTCGGCGGCGACGTTCTCGGCGCCCGCGACCTTCGTGGTGGCGGGGGTTGCCTATGCGCTGCTGTCCCGCAGGCAGTCGCGCGCGGCAATGCCCGGCACCGCCAACCACAACCCCGGCTGAGCCGGTCGTGGGGTCGGGCGCACGGCGTCCGGCCCTCGCGGCGGCGGATGGCCGCAAGACACCCGCCGCCTCCGCCGCGCGACCGGTGGGGGCGGGAAATCCACTGGCCCCCCGCCACGCCGCCCGCTAGACCCGGCGGCCACGGAACAGAGGGGCGCCGGATGCCAGCCATCATGATCCAGGGCTGCGGCTCGAACGTTGGCAAGTCTCTGCTTGTTGCCGGACTCTGCCGCGCAGCGCGCCGCCGCGGCCTCTCGGTTGCGCCGTTCAAGCCGCAGAACATGTCGAACAATGCGGCCGTGACCAGCGACGGCGGCGAGATCGGCCGCGCGCAGGCCCTGCAGGCGCTGGCCGCCGGGCTCACCCCGCACAGCGACATGAACCCGGTGCTGCTCAAGCCCGAGACCGACACCGGCGCGCAGGTCGTCGTGCACGGCCGCCGCCTCTCCCACGTTCGCGCCCGCGACTATGCCGCCCTCAAGCCGCAACTGCTGACGTCGGTGATGGAGAGCTTTGCCAGGCTGTCGGCCGACCATGACCTCGTCATCGTCGAGGGCGCCGGCAGCCCGGCCGAGATCAACCTGCGCCCCCGCGACATCGCCAACATGGGCTTTGCCCGCGCGGCCGGCGTGCCCGTGATCCTCGCGGGCGACATCGACCGTGGCGGCGTGATCGCCCAGATCGTCGGGACGCAGGCGGTGCTTGACCCCGAGGACGCGGCAATGATCGCGGGGTTCCTGGTCAACAAGTTCCGCGGCGATCCGGCCCTGTTCCGCGATGGCTACGACATGATTGCCGCCCGCACCGGCTGGCGGGGTTTCGGGGTGCTGCCGTGGTTTCCCGACGCCCATCGCCTGCCGGCAGAGGATGCGCTCGACCTCGCCTGGACCGGACGGGACGGCGGCGACCGCGTGACCGTCGCCTGCCTCGCCCTGTCGCGGATCGCCAATTTCGACGACCTCGACCCGCTCGCCGCGGAGCCCGGGGTTCGCATGGTGATGGTGACGCCGGGGCAGCCGATCCCCGCCGACGCGCGACTGGTGGTCGTACCCGGCAGCAAGTCGACCCGTGGCGACCTCGAATTCCTGCGTGCCCAAGGCTGGGACATCGACCTGGCCGCCCACGTACGGCGCGGAGGTCACGTGCTGGGCCTGTGCGGTGGCTACCAGATGCTGGGCCGCCGCATTGCCGACCCCGAGGGGATCGAGGGCACGGCAGGCGACACACCCGGCCTCGGCCTGCTTGAGGTGGACACGGTCATGCGCCCCGAAAAGCGCGTGACTCTCACCCGGGCCGTCCACGCCGCGACCGGCCTGCCGATCGAGGGCTACGAAATCCACCTGGGCGTGACCGACGGCCCGGACTGCGCCCGCCCGTTCGCCCGCATCGGGGGGCGGCCCGAGGGCGCCGTCGCGCCCTCGGGGCGGATCGCCGGCACCTACATGCATGGGCTGTTTGCCTCGGACGGGTTCCGCGCTGCGTATCTCGCAGGGCTGGGCATCGCTTCGGACGGACACAGCCATGCGGCGCTGGTCGAGGCAACGCTCGATGCCCTCGCCCTGCACCTTGAGCAACATCTCGATGTGGGCGGGATGCTGGCGCTGGCGCGTCAGTCGCCGTCCATCGGCTGAGCCGCGGGTTCGCCCACCGCGCCCTCGGCACGCGCCTTGCGCGCCCGTCGGGCCAGCCGACGCTTGTGATAGACCTCGACCAGCGGCACCGTCAGGCGGTGGAAGAGGAGCGCGGCGATCAGCCCCGGGATCAGCCCGCCGACCATGTAGGGCAGGAACACGGCCTGGGCGAACTCGACCAGCCGGTCCCATTCCGCCGGCCGGCCGTCGAGCACCGCGAGCAGGTTGCGCAGGAACTGCCGCGTGGCGGCCGAGAACGCCTCGAGGATCAGCATCGGGTCGATGCTGCCCCCCTGCCCCAGCATCCAGCGCCCGAGCGTGATCGCCACGACCGCGATCACCGGGATCGTCAGCGGGTTGCCGACGAAGCTGCCGATCACTGAGGCGAGCACGTTGCCGCGGATCGCCAGCGCCAGCGCCATCGCGCCCACGACGTGCAGCCCGAAGAGCGGCGTGAAGCTGATGAACACCCCCGCCGCCACCCCGCGCGCCACCCGCTGCGGCGGGTCGGGCAGGCGGCGCAGCCGGTGCACGCGGTACTTGATCGCCCGCCACCACCCGCCGCGCGGATAGACGATGTCGCTGGCCATCTGCGAATAGCTGCGGGGCTTGCGGCGGAACATGGGCGTCTCGGGCGGGGCGGATGGCGGTGTGTCCGCCACTGTCCACCAGCCGTCCGCGGAGGGCAACCGGATCGCGGGAGTGTGTGTCAGGGTGGTGCTCTGGCCGGTGCGGCAATGCGTGACGTGGCTGCGCCGGATCAACGAGTTTCCAGCGGGACCGCTCTTGATCACGCCTCCGCCCCTAACGCCGTTCGGGTTGGCCCCCCGGCACCCCGCGGGACGCGCTCAGACCACCGCCGAGGGGTCCCGGATCCGCGCCACCTGCGCCACGTCGCTCTCTGCCTCGAGCGCCGTCATCAGCGCGTGCAAGTGCTCGCTGTCGCGCAGGTCCACGTCCACCCGCAGGCGGTAGAAGTCCGGCTTGCGGTCCAGGAACTCGAGGTCCGAGATGTTCGCCCCCTGCGCCCCGATCAGCGTGCAGATGCGCCCCAGCACGCCCGCGTCATGCCGGATCGTCAGGTTCAACCGCGAGGAATAGACCGCCGGGTGCCGCCCCTCGCGCCAGCGCAGGTCGACCCAGCGCTCGGGCTGGTCCTCGAACCCCGCCAGCACCGGGCAGTCGATGGCGTGGATCACCACGCCCTTGCCGCGATAGGTGATGCCCACGATCCGCTCACCCGGAAGCGGCGTGCAGCAGGGGGCGCGGGTGAACTCCTGATCGGCCTGCAACCCGGCGACGGCACGGCTCGCGTCGATCTCGTCGGCCGAGGGCGCAAGGTCGGGCCAGAGCGCGCCGATCACCTGCTGGGCCGAGATCTCGGCCGCGCCGATGCGGGCCAGCAGCTCGTCCGCGCCCGGCATCGCCAGCGCCTTCGCGGCGGTGCGCAGCGCCTTGTCGGTGACCTTGCGGTTGACGTGCTCGAACGCCACCCGCACCAGCTCGGACCCGAGCCGGATGAAGCGCGAGCGGTCCTCTTCGCGCAAGCTGCGCCGGATCGCGGCCTTGGCCCGGCCCGTCACCACGATGTCGAGCCAGGTGGCCTGCGGGCGCTGGCCCGAGGCCGCGATGATCTCGACCGACTGGCCGTTCTTCAGCCGCGTCCACAGCGGCACGCGGATGCCGTCCACCTTGGCGCCGACGCAGGAATTGCCCAGCCGCGTGTGGATCGCATAGGCAAAGTCGATCGGCGTCGCCCCCTTGGGCAGCTGGATCACGTCGCCCTTGGGGGTGAAGCAGAACACCTGGTCCTGATACATCTCGAGCTTGACGGCCTCGAGGAACTCGTCGTGATCCTCTTCCCCGAAGCGCTCGGTGAGGCTCGCCAGCCACTCGGCCGGATCGACCGCGAATGGGTTCTTCGAGCGCACCCCGTCGCGGTAGGCCCAGTGCGCGGCGACCCCGGCCTCGGCCACCTCGTGCATGGCGCGGGTGCGGATCTGCACCTCGACGCGGGTGCCGTCGCGCGCCGAGACGGTCGAGTGGATCGAGCGGTAGCCGTTCGACTTGGGCTGGCTGATGTAGTCCTTGAACCGCCCCGGCACGGCGCGCCAGCGCCGATGGATGATCCCCAGCGCGCGGTAGCAGTCGGCCTCGGACCGGGTGATGATGCGGAAGCCGTAGATGTCCGAGAGCCGCGAGAAGCTGAGCTGCTTTTCCTGCATCTTGCGCCAGACGCTGTAGGGGCGCTTGGCGCGGCCGAAGACCTCGGCCTCGATCCCCTCGGCGTCCAGCGCCGCGCGGATGTCGGCGGTGATCCGCGGGATGATGTCGCCGGTTTCCTTCTGCAGCGTCACGAAGCGGCGGATGATCGAGTTGCGCGCCTCGGGGTTGATGACCTTGAAGGCCAGGTCCTCAAGCTCCTCGCGCATCCACTGCATCCCCATCCGCCCGGCGAGGGGGGCGAAGATGTCCATCGTCTCGCGGGCCTTCTGCACCTGCTTGTCGGGCCGCATCGAGCGGATCGTGCGCATGTTGTGCAGCCGGTCGGCGAGCTTGACGAGGATCACCCGCAGGTCGCGGGACATCGCCATGAAGAGCTTGCGGAAGTTCTCGGCCTGCTTCGAGTGGGTGCCGGAAAGCTGCAGGTTGGTGAGCTTCGTCACCCCGTCCACGAGGTCGGCCACGTCGCGGCCGAACAGCTCGGCCACCTCGCCCCAGGTCGAGCGGGTGTCCTCGATCGTGTCGTGCAGAAGTGCGGTGACGATGGTCGCATCGTCCAGCCGCATCTCGGTCAGGATCGCGGCGACGGCGACGGGATGGGTGAAATAGGGTTCGCCCGAGTGGCGGAACTGCCCCTCGTGCATCCGGCGGCCATAGTCATAGGCCCGCCGGATCAGGTCCTCGTTGGTCCGCGGGTTGTAGTTGCGGACCAGCGCGACGAGGTCTTCGACGTCGATCCGGTCCAACCCGTGCCGCCTCTGACCTCAGCCCCGGCCTTGCGCCTCGAGCATCATGCGCAGCATCCGCTCTTCCGATTCCTCGTCGGCGGGCTTGGGACGGTCGATCTCGGCCCCGAGCAGCAGCGCCATCGCGTCCTCTTCGGGCTCGTCCACCTCGATCTGGGTCTGGGTCTGCTCGATCATCCGCTCGCGCAGCTCGTCGACCGGCTGGCCCTCGTCGGCGATCTCGCGCAGCGCCACGACCGGGTCCTTGTCGTTGTCGCGCTCGACCGACAGCGTGGCCCCGGCGCCAATCTCGCGGGCGCGGTGGGCGGCGAGCATCACCAGGTCGAACCGGTTCGGAACCTTGTCAACGCAATCCTCGACTGTGACGCGGGCCATGAGCTACCTTTCCGAATCGACTGGTGGGGCAAGGCGGCATAGGTGGGGGTGCGGACCGGGAAAGTCAAGCCGCGCTGCCCTTGGGAGGGTTCCGGGCGCCAGTCACACCTGCGCGCGCCCGCCCTCGGGCGCCATCCCCGCCAGCCCCTCGGGGCCGAGCGCGGCCAGCATCGCGGCCACGCCCTGCCCCAGCCGCGGATGCACCCAGCCGGGTGCGATCTCGGCCAGCGGCGCGAGCACGAAGCCGCGGTCCTGCAACCGCGGGTGCGGCAGGATCAGCCGGTCGGGGGCGACCTGCGCCTGCGCCGCGGCTGGCAGGGCGCGCCAGCGGTCCTGCGTCGCCGCGTCGGGGCGAACCTCGGCCCCCATCGCCAGCAGGTCGAGGTCGATGACCCGCGCGCCCCACCGCGTCCCGTCCCGCACCCGGCCCAGATCCGCCTCGACCCGGTGCAAGGCGGCCAGCACCGCCTCGGGCGCCATCGCCCCCGCCGCCACCACCGCGGCGGCGTTGACGTAGTCCGGCCCCGACCCCGCGGGGTGGGCCGGGGTGCGCCAGAATCGGCTGACCGCGCGCAGCCCCAGCCCTTCGGCACCCAGCCGGCCCAGCGCCACGCGCACGGCGGCCTCGGGCGGACCTGCCCAACAGGACAGGTTTGCGCCAAGGGCGAGCAGGGCTAGGTTTTCTCGCAGCATCCGCGGTGGGTTGGCGGGTCCGGCTTGGGTTTGTTCGGCAGGGGACTGGGGCATTGTTTTACAAGGACGACCGACTGGCGCTGTTCATCGACGGCGCGAACCTTCATGCCGCGACCAAGGCGCTCGGGTTCGATCTCGACTACAAGCTGTTGCGGCAGGAATTCGAGCGGCGCGGCAAGCTGGTCCGCGCCTACTACTATACGGCGCTGCTCGAGAACGAGGAATACTCGCCCGTCCGGCCGCTGATCGACTGGCTGAACTACAACGGCTTCGCCATCGTCTCGAAACCGGCGCGGGAATACACCGACTCGATGGGCCGGCGCCGGGTCAAGGGCAACATGGACGTGGAACTGGCGGTCGATGCGCTGGCGCTGGCCCCGCGGCTCGACCATGCGGTGCTGTTCTCGGGCGACGGCGACTTCCGCCCGCTGGTGGCGGCGCTGCAATGCCAGGGGGTGCGCGTCTCAGTGGTGTCGACCATGCGCAGCCAGCCGCCGATGATCGCCGACGAGCTGCGCCGGCAGGCCGACAACTTCGTCGAACTCGACGCCCTGCGCGAGATCATCGGCCGCCCCCCGCGCGAGACCCGCGACCCTGCCGAGCCTGCCCCGGCGGTCGAGGCCTGATCTGAACCGCTGATCTTAACCCTTGGGTAAGATCGGCCGAGACGTTCGCGCCGCCGCCGCGTTATGATCCGAGCCGTATCGAGGACCATTGTGCCATGACCCGCAACGACGACGACGGCAAGACCGCCCCGCTCGGACCCGAGCGGCTGCTGCGCCTGTCCGACTTCGACGCCCGCAGCCCGGACCGGGTGGCGGGGGCGCTGCGCGACTACTGGCTGTCGCTGCGCCGCGGCCGGGCGGTGCCGTCGCGCGCCGATGTCGAGCCCGCGGGGCTGCGCGCCGCCCTGCCCTTCGCCTTCATCCTCGAGCGGGTGGCCCCCGGGGCCGCCCGCTTCCGCCTCGCCGGGCGCCATCTCGTCGACCTGATGGGGATGGAGGTGCGGGGGATGCCGCTCTGCTCGGTCCTCAACGCCCCCTCGCGCGGGCGGCTGAGCGACGTGCTCGAGGCGGTGTTCAAGGGCCCGCAGATCGCCGAGCTGGACCTGATCGGGCCGGTCGGCTACGGGCGCCCGGCGCTGACCGGGCGGATGCTGCTCATGCCGCTCAAGTCGGACCTGGGCGACGTGTCCCGGGCGCTCGGCTGCCTTGCGACCGAGGGCGAGATCGGCGCCGCCCCGCGCCGCTTCGACATCGCCGCCGACCGCGCCATGCCGGTGGTCGAGGGCGCGCGCGTCCTCACCCCGCAGCCCTCGATGCACGGCTTCGCCGAGCCGCCGGCGCCGTGGCGCGGCGAGCCGTACGCGGCCGACGACGCCGACACCCCCTCCCCCGTTCCCCGGCGCCGTCCCGCGGCCGGGCGGCCCCCGTCGCTGCCGACGATGCCGCCGCTCTTCGACGCCCCCGCGCCGCGCCCGGCGATCCGCGAGGATGAGACCCCCGAAGAGCGCCGCGCCCGCTTCCGCGTCATCTCGAACGACTGACGACAAAGGGCGCCCCGCGGGGCGCCCTTCGGTTTCGGCAAGGCCGGTCGGCGTCAGACGGCGTCGCGCAGCCCGACCGGGGTGCCGGTGCGCCGCGCCCGCAGCTCTTCGGCCACGAGGAACGCCAGTTCCAGCGACTGGCTGGCGTTCAGCCGCGGGTCGCAGGCGGTGTGATAGCGGCTCGACAGATCCTCGTCGGTGACCGCCCGGACGCCGCCGGTGCACTCGGTCACGTCCTGCCCCGTCATCTCGAAATGCACGCCCCCCGGCACGCTGCCCTCGGCGGCGTGGACGGCGAAGAACTCGCGCACCTCGCGCAGCACCTGGTCGAACTGCCGGGTCTTGTAGCCCGAGGCCGCCTTGATCGTGTTGCCGTGCATCGGGTCGCAGCACCACAGCACGTTGGCCCCTTCCGCCTGCACGGTGCGGATCAGCCGCGGCAGGTGGTCGCCCACCTTGCCCGCCCCGAAGCGCGCGATCAGCGTCAGCCGGCCGGCCTCGTTGGTCGGGTTCAGCGTGGCGATCAGCCGCTTGAGGTCATCCTCGCTGATCGAGGGACCGCATTTCAGCCCGATCGGGTTCTGCACGCCGCGCAGGAACTCGACATGGGCGCCGTCCGGCTGCCGGGTGCGGTCGCCGATCCAGAGCATGTGGCCCGAGCCCGCCACCGGCAGCCCGGTGGTCGAGTCGATCCGCGCCAGCGCCTCTTCGTATTCCAGCAGCAAGGCCTCGTGGCTGGTGTAGAACTCGACGGTGCCCAGCTCGTGCGCGGTCTCGGACGACACCCCGGCCGCCTGCATGAAGGCCATGGCGTCGCTGATCCGGTCGGCGATGGCGCGATACTCAGCCGCCTCCGGCCCGCCGGTGAAATCGGCGATCCAGCTCTGCACCCGGTGGATGTCGGCGTAACCCCCGGTCGAGAATGCCCGCAGCAGGTTCAGCGAGGCCGCCGCCTGGGTGTAGGCCTGCAGCATCCGCTGCGGGTCGGGCACGCGGGCCGCGTCGGTGAAGTCGAAGCCGTTGATGATGTCGCCGCGGTAGGACGGCAGCTCGACGCCCCCCATCACCTCGGTCGGCGCCGAGCGCGGCTTGGCGAACTGCCCGGCCATGCGGCCGACCTTGACCACCGGCATCTGCGCGCCCCAGGTCAGCACCACCGCCATCTGCAGCATCACCTTGAAGGTGTCGCGGATGTTGTCGGCCGAGAACTCGGCGAAGCTCTCGGCGCAGTCGCCGCCCTGCAGCAGGAACGCCCGCCCCGCGGCCGCATCGGCCAGATGCGCCTTGAGGCGGCGCGCCTCGCCCGCGAAGACCAGCGGCGGAAAGCGCGACAGCTGCGCCTCGACGGCGTTCAGCGGGGCGGCGTCGGGATAGTCGGGCATCTGCACGCGCGGCCGGGTGCGCCAGCCCTGCCGGGTCCAGTCCGGGGCTCCCGCGGCACGGCGGGGGGCCTCGGTCTTGGCGCTGAGCGGCATGGCGGTCGAACTGGTATCCTGCGGCATGACGGACGATCCTCGATGAAACACCGGGCGAATATAGTGAGGGCGCGCGGGCGAGGAAAGCCGGTCCGCGGCAGGCACCGTGCCGCAGGCCGCACGGACAGCCCTGCATAGCGGCTATGCAGCGGGTGCTTTCCTTTCGGCGGCAACCTGCCTAGTCTCTCGTTCCAGACTGTGTCTGGAGAACGGATCACCATGAAGAAACTGCTGCTCGCCACCGCCGCCACCGCGCTTTCGGTCGGCATGGCCACCGCCGAGGACGTCAAGATCGGCATCTCGATGGGCTTCACCGGCCCGCTCGAGTCGATGGCGCCGCAGATGGCCAACGGGGCCGAGCTCGCCATCAAGGAGATCAGCGAGTCGGGCAAGCTGATGGACGGCGCCAAGGTCGAGGCCGTGCGCGCCGACAACACCTGCGCCGACGCCGCAGCCTCGGTCGCCGCGGTCGAGCGGCTGGTGACCTCGGACAAGGTCAACGGGATCATGGGCGGGATGTGCTCGGGCGAGACGATCGCCAGCCTCGAGCGCGTGGCCGTGCCGAACGGCATGGTGATGATCTCGCCCTCGGCCACCTCGCCGGCGCTCTCGACCATCGACGACAAGGGCTTCTTCTTCCGCACCTCGCCGTCCGACGCCCGCCAGGGCGACGTCATGGCCGACATCGCGCTTGAGCGCGGGATCAAGTCGGTGGCGATCACCTACACCAACAACGACTATGGCAAGGGCCTCGCCGAGGCGTTCAAGACGGCCTACGAGGGCAAGGGCGGCAAGGTCACGATGATCGCGGCCCACGACGACGGCAAGGCCGACTATTCGGCCGAGGTCGCGGCGCTGGCCGCCGCCGGCGGCGATGCGCTGGCCGTGGTCGGCTACGTCGACCAGGGCGGCTCGGGGATCGTGCGCGGGGCGCTCGATTCCGGCGCGTTCTCGACCTTCATCATGCCCGACGGGATGGTGGGCCAGGCGCTGATCGACAAGTTCGGCGCCGAGCTCGAGACCTCGTTCGGCCAGAACCCCTCGTCCGAGGGCGCGGGCCGCGACAAGTTCACCGAACTCGCCAAGTCCGCCGGCTTCGACGGCAGCGCCGTCTATTCGGGCGAGGCCTATGACGCCGCCGCCCTGATGCTGCTGGCGATGCAGGCCGCCAAGTCCACCGATCCCAAGGTCTACAAGGACAAGATCA
The DNA here is from genome assembly GCF_042435015.1 of Paracoccus panacisoli. Taxonomy (NCBI): domain Bacteria; kingdom Pseudomonadati; phylum Pseudomonadota; class Alphaproteobacteria; order Rhodobacterales; family Paracoccaceae; genus Paracoccus; species Paracoccus panacisoli. The sequence goes on from NZ_JBHMQU010000074.1 coordinate 22,586, forward strand.
TGGAGGTGGCCAACGGCCCCGGCGAGAAGATCGGCGTGGGCGAGCTGGCCAAGGGCCTCGAGCTTTTGGCCGCCGGTACCGACATCGACTATGACGGCGCCTCGTCGGTCGAGCTGATCGAGCCGGGCGAAAGCGCCGGCACCTTCCGCGAGGTCGATTTCAAGGGCGGCACGCTCAACGTCGTCAAGATGCGCTGACACGCGCGCCGCCGCAGGCCGGGGCCCGTCCCCGGCCGCGGCGGACGCCGGACCTACGCCGTGCCCCGGCCCGGGGCGCGGCGAAACCCGCGGACAAGGCGGCCATCAACGGACCGCCGCCGCACACACAGCAGGGAGAAGACCAGAATGAAGAACCTGATGCTCGCCACCGCCGTGGCAGCCCTCACCGCCTCGGGCGCGCTGGCCGCCGACGTCAAGCTCGGCGTCTCGCTCGGCTTCACCGGCCCGCTCGAGTCGATGGCGCCGTCGATGCTCAAGGGCGTCGAGATGGCGGTCAAGGAAGCCAACGACTCGGGCAAGGCGATGGACGGCACTACCTTCTCGATCGTCCAGGCCGACAGCACCTGCGCCGATGCCGCCGCCGCCGTGACCGCGGTCGAGCGGCTGGTGACCTCGGACAAGGTCGCGGGCATCGTCGGCGGGATGTGCTCGGGCGAAACCATCGCCAGCCTGGAAAAGGTCGCGGTGCCGAACGGCGTCGTGATGATCGCCCCCTCGGCCACCTCGCCCGCGCTGACCACGATCGACGACAAGGGCTTCTTCTTCCGCACCGCGCCCTCGGACGCGCGCCAGGGCGAGGTGATGGCCGACATCATCCTCGAGCGCGGGATCAAGTCGGTCGCCGTGACCTACACCAACAACGACTACGGCAAGGGCCTCGCCGAGTCGTTCAAGTCGGCCTACGAGGGCAAGGGCGGCAAGATCACCATCACCGCCGCCCATGACGACGGCAAGGCCGACTATGCGGCCGAGGTCGCGGCGCTGGCCGCCGCCGGGGGCGAGGCGCTGGTCGTGGCGGGCTACGTCGATCAGGGCGGTTCGGGGATCGTGCGCGGGGCGCTCGATTCGGGCGCGTTCAACACCTTCGTCTTCACCGACGGCATGGTCAGCCAGACCCTCGTCGACAAGTTCGGCAAGGAGCTCGAGACCTCGTTCGGCCAGAACCCCTCGGCCGAGGGCGAAGGCCGCGACGCCTTCATCGCCAAGGCCAAGGAGTCGGGCTTCGAGGGCTCGGACGCCTTCGCCGCCGAGGCCTATGACGCCGCCGCGCTGCTGATCCTCGCCATGCAGGCCGCCAAGTCGGCCGATCCCAAGGTCTACAAGGACAAGGTGATGGACGTGGCCAACGCCCCGGGCGAGAAGATCATGCCCGGCGAGCTGGCCAAGGCGCTCGAGCTGCTGGCCGACGGCAAGGACATCGACTATGTCGGCGCGAGCGCCGTCGAACTGGTCGGCCCGGGCGAAAGCGCCGGCACCTACCGCGAGGTCGACTTCAAGGGCGGCACGCTCAACGCGGTCAAGACGCACTGATCCGGTCGCGGCGCCCGCCCGGTGCGGGGGCCGCGCGCCAGCCGCCGCCGGCGGGGGCGGCACCGGACCAGATTGGCGGCGCCCTGCGGGGCGCCGCGGCCCCGGCGGGAACGGCCACCGGGCGCGAGAGGGAAACGAGGGACGCATGATCCAGGTCCATGACCTGCACCGGCATTTCGGGGGCTTCCGCGCCGTGGACGGGGCGAGCCTGACGATCGCCACCGGCTCGATCACCGGCCTGATCGGCCCGAACGGCGCGGGCAAGTCCACGCTCTTCAACGTCATAGCCGGCGTCCTGCCGCCCACCTCGGGGCGCGTGGTGATGGACGGCGAGGACATCACCGGCCTCGCCCCGCACAAGCTCTTTCACAAGGGCCTGCTGCGCACCTTCCAGATGGCGCATGAGTTCTCCTCGATGACCGTGCGCGAGAACCTGATGATGGTGCCGCCCGCGCAGTCGGGCGAGACGCTGTGGAACACCTGGTTCGGCCGCAAGCGCATCGCCGATCAGGAACGCGCGCTTCTGGCCCGCGCCGACGAGGTGCTGGACTTCCTCACCATCAGCCACGTGGCCGAGGAAAAGGCCGGCAACCTTTCGGGCGGGCAGAAGAAGCTTTTGGAACTCGGCCGCTGCATGATGGTCGACGCCAAGATCGTGTTCCTCGACGAGGTCGGCGCGGGCGTGAACCGCACCCTGCTGATGACCATCGCCGACGCGATCCTGCGGCTGAACCGCGAACGCGGCTACACCTTCTGCGTGATCGAGCACGACATGGATTTCATCGGCAAGCTCTGCGACCCGGTGATCGTGATGGCCGAGGGCAAGGTGCTGGCGCAGGGCTCGGCCGACAGCATCATGCAGAACGAGGCGGTGATCGAGGCCTATCTCGGCCGCGGCCTCAAGAACAAGGTCCAGGCCGAGATGGCCGAGGAAACCCGCCGCCACGAGGGGCACGGCGCCCAGCCCGGCCTCGGCGCCGAGGCCGGACGGCCGGTGGGCGCGCCGGGGGCCGCGCCCCCGCCGGGCGCCACCCGAGCACCGCTCGGCGAACTCGACGACCCCGGCACCGAGGTGCGGCCATGATGCAGACCCAGACCCAGACCCAGACCCAGACCCAGACCCAGGCGCCGGCCCATGCCCGCCCGCGCACTGGCGCAGTTAGCGGCACCCGGCCGGACGGCACCCTGCCCTATCTCTCGGCGACCGGGATGCGCGGCGGCTACGGCAAGGCCGACATCCTGAACGGCTGCGACCTCAGCGTCGACCGCGGCGAGATCGCGGTGATCGTCGGCCCCAACGGCGCCGGCAAGTCCACCGCGATGAAGGCGGTGTTCGGGATGCTCGACCTGCGCGAGGGCACGGTGACGCTCGACGGGCACGACATCGCCGGGCTGACCCCGCAGGACCGGGTGCGCCGCGGCATGGGCTTCGTGCCGCAGACCGCCAATGTCTTCCCGACCATGACGGTCGAGGAAAACCTAGAGATGGGCGCCTATATCCGCGACGACAATTTCCGCGCCACGATGGAGCAGGTGTACCACCTCTTCCCCGCCGTGGCCGACAAGCGCCGCCAGAACGCGGGCGAGCTGTCCGGCGGCCAGCGCCAGCAGGTCGCGGTGGGCCGGGCGCTGATGACCCAGCCGAAGCTTCTGATGCTGGACGAGCCCACCGCGGGCGTCTCGCCCATCGTCATGGACGAGCTCTTCGACCGCATCATCGAGATCGCCCGCACCGGCATCTCGATCCTGATGGTCGAACAGAACGCCCGTCAGGCGCTCGAAATCGCCGACATCGGCTATGTGCTGGTGCAGGGCACCAACCGCTACACCGGCACCGGGGCCGAGCTGATGGCCGACCCCGAGGTGCGCCGCACCTTCCTCGGGGGCTGACCGATGCGCCGGCTCGCCCTGCTGACCCTCGCCCTCGCCCTGCCCGCGGCCGCACTGGCGCAGTCCGCGCCCGTGGCCCCGGCCCCGGCGACGCTGCCGCCCGCGGTGGCGGCGCTGGCCGACCCGCCGTCGATCCACGACCCGGCGGCTGTCAACCCCGCCACCGCGCTGCCCGCCGACGCGATCCTGCCCGGCGCTCCGGGCGTGCGCGGCATCGCCTGCGCGCTCGACCCTGCCCCCGACGGCACCGCCCGCAGCGTTGCGGTCGTCCACCCGTGGTCCGCCGCCCCGATGCTGATCGGCCCCGAGGGCCCGCGCCCCGCGCGGTTCTTCAAGCGCGGCCGCACGCTGATCTTCGACGCCGGTCGCACGGTCCTCTACATCGACCGCGACCACCACCACGCCACGCTGAGCCTCAGCACGCCCCGCGCGGTCCAGAACCTGCGCGGCCTCTGCCGGGTGACGCCATGACCCCCTCTGCCCCCCCTCGGGCTGGACAGAAATATCCCCGCCGGAGGCATCCCGCGGCCCCGCCCGCGATCCGCCCCCCGCAGCGCGCCGCCTCTGCGCCCGCGCGTCACCGCGACGCCCCCTCGAGAGAGAGCTGATGGACCTGCTGAACGCGCTCGTCGCGATCCTGAACTTCGTCGTCATCCCCGCCGCGGCCTACGGCGCGCAGCTCGCGCTCGGCGCGCTGGGAGTCACGCTGATCTACGGCATCCTGCGGTTCTCGAACTTCGCCCACGGCGACACCATGGCCTTCGGCACCGCCATCGTGATCCTGCTGACCTGGTGGCTGCAGTCGCTGGGGGTCAGCTTCGGCCCGCTGCCGACGGCGCTGCTGGCGCTGCCGCTGGGGATCGCGCTCACGGTGGTGCTGGCGCTGCTGACCGACCGCTGGGTCTATCGCCACTACCGCCGCGTCAAGGCCGCGCCGATCGTCGTCGTCATGGCCTCGGTGGGGGTGATGTTCGTGATGAACGGCCTGACCCGCCTGCTGATCGGGGTGGGCGAGATCCAGTTCGCCGACGGCGCCCGCTTCGTCGTCTCGGTGCCGCAGTTCCGCGCGTGGACCGGGCTGGATGAGGGGCTCGCCCTCAGGACCACGCAGGTCATCACCCTGGTCGTCGCGGCCCTCGCGGTCTGGGCGCTCTTCCGCTTCCTCAACCGCACCCGCGCCGGCAAGGCGATGCGCGCCTATGCCGACAACGAGGATCTCGCGCTCCTCTCGGGCATCGACCCCGACCGGGTGGTGCGGCTGACCTGGATCATCGCCATCGCCCTGGCGGTCACCGCGGGCACGCTCTACGGCCTCGACAAGTCTTTCAAGGCCTTCAACTATTTCCAGATCCTGCTGCCGATCTTCGCGGCCGCCATCGTGGGGGGCCTCGGCAACCCGATGGGCGCCATCGCCGGCGGGTTCCTGATCGCCTTTTCCGAGGTCGCCCTGACCTACCCCTGGAAGAAGATCGCCGAATATCTCGGGTTCGAGCCGACCGGCCTGCTGCAGATGCTCGGCACCGAATACAAGCTGGCGATCAGCTTCGTCATCCTGATCGTCGTGCTGCTGGTGCGCCCCACGGGGCTGTTCCGCGGCAAGGCCTACTGACCCGCGGAGCCGCCGATGTCCTCCTCCCGCCAAGCCGACACCTCCGCCAGCCCCCTGCGCGGCCCGCTGCTGTTCGCCGTCCTCGCGGTGCTGTTCGTCCTCGAGGGCACGGTCTCAAACGCGCTCTTCTCGGGGTCGTGGAACAGTTCGCTCGCCATCCTCAACATGGGCCTGATCTCGGCGGTGACCGCGCTCGGGGTCAACATGATCTGGGGCTACGGCGGGCTCTTCAACGCCGGCGTCGTGGGCTTCGTGGCGCTCGGCGGCCTCGCGCCGGTGCTGATCTCGACCCAGCCGGTCGCCGGGGCCTGGGCGGCGGGCGGGCCGCGGCTGATGCTGGCGCTCGCGCTCGGCCTCGCCACGCTGGTCCTCGCCATCGCCGCCGCCGGCCGGCTGCGCCGCGCCGCCCGGATCTGGGTGCCGGCGGCGATCCTGATCGGCGGCTACATCCTCACCCGGCAGGTCTTCGACCCCGCCATCGCCGCGATCGAGGCCAACAACCCCGCCAACGCCGGCAACATCGGCGGCCTCGGGCTGCCGGTCCTGCTGTCCTGGCCGGTCGGCATGGTCTTCGCCGCGCTGGCCGCCTGGGGGGTGGGCAAGGTCGCGCTGGGGCTGCGCTCGGATTATCTCGCCATCGCCACGCTGGGCATCGGCGAGATCATCGTGGCCATCCTCAAGAACGAGGGCTGGCTCGCCCGCGGCGTCCTCAACATCACCGGGATCCCGCGCCCGGTCCCCTACGAGCTGCAACTGCAGTCGAACCCCGACTTCGTCGCCGCCGCCGCCCGCTGGGGCTATGACGCCGCGACCTTCTCGGGGATCTACGTCAAGCTCTGCTACCTCGCGATCTTCGTCGCCGTGGTGCTGACGCTGATCCTGCTGGCCGAGCTGGCGCTGCACTCGCCCTGGGGCCGGATGATGCGCGCCATCCGCGACAACGAGACCGCGGCCCGCGCCATGGGCAAGGACGTGACCCGCCGCCACCTGCAGCTCTTCGTGCTCGGCTCGGCGGTGATCGGCCTCTCGGGGGCGATGATGGTGACGCTCGACGGGCTGATGGCGCCGGGCGGCTACAACCCCCTGCGCTACACCTTCCTCATCTGGGTGATGGTGATCGTCGGCGGCTCGGGCAACAACTGGGGCGCGGTGCTGGGCGCGGTGCTGATCTGGTTCCTGTGGATCAAGGCCGAGGTCTGGGGCCCGGCGCTCATGTCGCTCCTGACCCTGCCGCTCTCGGACGGCCCGCTGCTGCGGCACCTGACCGAGACCGCGCCGCAGATGCGCTTCCTCGCCATGGGACTGCTGCTCTTGGCGGTGCTGCGCTTCGCCCCGCGCGGCCTTCTGCCCGAGCGCTGACAGCGCCCCGGGACAGGCTCACGCCCCGCCTCGGGCTGGACAAAAATATCCCCGCCGGAGGCATCCGGCGGTCCCACCCGCGCCCCGCGCGGGTCAGCGCGCGCCCGTCAGAGGTCGAGCCGCCCGGTCTCCCCCGCCGCAAAGCGGCGCAGCACGGCGGGGTAAAGCCGGTGCTCGGCGGCCAGCACCCGCGCCGCCAGCGTCTCGGGCGTGTCGCCCGCCGCGACCGGCACCCGCGCCTGCCCGAGGATCGGCCCGCCGTCGAGTTCCGGCGTCACCAGATGCACGCTCGCCCCCGCCTCGGCATCCCCGGCCGCCAGCGCCCGGGCATGGGTGTCGAGCCCGGGATAGAGCGGCAGCAGCGAGGGGTGGATGTTCAGCATCCGCCCCGCGAACCGCGAGACGAACCCCGGCGTCAGGATGCGCATGAACCCGGCGAGGCAGATGATGTCCGGCCGCGCCGCCTCGAGGGGCCCCAGAAGCGCCGCCTCGAACGCCGCGCGGTCGCCCCGGAAGGGCCGGTGATCGACGGCGGCCGTGGGGATGCCGCCGGCGGCGGCCTTGGCGAGCCCTCCGGCGGCAGGATCGTTCGACAGCACCAGCACCGGGCGGGCCGGGTGGTCGCCGGTCATGCTGTCGGCCAGAGCGACCATGTTCGACCCGCCGCCCGAGATCAGGATGGCGACCCGGCGCGGACCCTCGGTCACGGCCCCGCTCACCACGCCGCCGTTCACCACAGCGTGCCGGTATAGCCCACGCCGGCGCGGCCGCCGACCTCGCCGATCTCGCGCACCGTCTCGCCCGCGGCGCGCAGGCCGGCGGCGAGCGGCTGCGCCCGGTCGCGCGCCACGACGAGGATCATGCCGATCCCGCAGTTGAAGGTCTTGAGCATCTCGGCCTCGGACACCCCGCCCTCTTCGGCGAGCCAGCGGAACAGGGCCGGCGGCTCCCACGCGTCCAGATCGACGATCGCGCCAAGCCCCTCGGGCAGCACCCGCGGCAGGTTCTCGGTGATCCCGCCGCCGGTGATGTGGGCCGCGGCATGGACCCCGCCCGCGCGCATCGCCTCGAGCACCGGGCGGACGTAAAGCCGCGTCGGCTCGAGCAGCGCAGCCCCCAGCGTGCCGCGGCCAAAGGGCGCCGCGGCGTCCCAGCCGAGCCCGGTGCGCTCGACGATCCGGCGCACCAGCGAATAGCCGTTCGAGTGCACCCCGCTCGAGGCGAGGCCCAGCAGCACGTCGCCCTCGGCCACGCCCTGCGGCAGATGCGCCCCCCGCTCCATCGCGCCGACCGCGAAGCCCGCAAGGTCGAAGTCGCCGCCGTGATACATCCCCGGCATCTCGGCGGTCTCACCGCCGATCAGCGCGCAGCCGGCGGCCTTGCAGCCCGCGGCGATCCCCTCGACCACCGCGGCGGCCTGCGCCACGTCGAGCTTGCCGGTGGCGAAATAGTCGAGGAAGAACAGCGGCTCGGCGCCCTGGCAGACGAGGTCGTTGACGCACATCGCCACCAGGTCGGTGCCGACGCCGGCGACGATCCCGGTGTCGATAGCGATCCTGAGCTTGGTGCCCACCCCGTCGGTCGCGGCGACCAGCACCGGGTCGGCATAGCCCGCGGCCTTGAGGTCGAAGAGCGCCCCGAACCCGCCCAGCCCCGACATGACGCCGGGCCGGTCGGTGGATTTCGCGGCCGGCTTGATCCGGTCCACCAGCGCGTTGCCGGCATCAATGTCCACGCCCGCCTGGGCATAGGTCAAGGCGCTGTTCTCGGTCATCGGGGCCCCCTCGGTGATGCTGCCCCCCGATAGCGCAAGCCCGTGCGGCCCGCAACGCGCCGCGCTTGACCCGGGCGCCGCGGCTGACTAGGCGAAAGGCGTGGGGCTGTAGCTCAATGGTCAGAGCAGGGCGCTCATAACGCCTTGGTTGGGGGTTCAAGTCCCTCCGGCCCTACCACGTTCAGCGCGGCCGCTCGGCGAGGTAATGCCGCACCGCGCCGATCACGTGCCGAAAGCGGTCGCCGCCCAGGTGCTTGCCGCCGTACCAGCGCGTGACGACGATCAGGTGGTCGTCCAGCCCCTCGGTCTCGAGCATCCTCAGGATGATCGCGCCCGCGCCCGCCTCGCCGTCGTCGGCCTTGAGCCCCTCGCCCCCAATCCGCGCCGCCCACGAGTTGTGGGTGGCCTTGGCGAACCGCCGCTGTGCGGTCAGCGCGGCCAGCGCCGCGTCGATCGCCGCGCGGTCGGCGACCGGGCCGCCCGAGACGGCGTAGACCGAGCCGCGGTCGCGGATGATGCGGTCGAAGGTCGTCAGCGTCATGCCGCCCCGTCCGCCGCGCGGGGCAGCGCCACCCGCATCAGCACCGCCTGCGCGGGCAGGCGCAGCGCCTCGGCGGCGGCCACGCGGTCGGGGGTGAAATGCCCGGCGCGGTCGAGCAGGTTGACCGTCCCGATCACCCGCCCGCCGACCGTGACCGGCAGGTTCAGCGCCGCCCCGCAACCGAGCCGCGCGATGGTGGCGTGGTCGAAGAGCAGTTCGGCGACCTCCTCGGGCGTGTTCGCCACCCAGGTCCGGCGGGCGCGGATGACGATCTCGGTCCAGCGGTTCTCGGGCAGCGGCTTCTCGCCGCCGACCGGGTAGGTGTCGGGGTCGCTCGTCCAGACCCGCCGCGCCATCCCCGTCGCGGGGTCGAGCGCCATGACGGTGTAGAGCCGCGCCCCGACCGTCGCCTGCACCAGCGCCTCGAGCGCCGCGAGCGCCGCCTGCGGGTCGGGATCGGCGAGGGCTGCGCTCAGATCATGGCTCATGGGAGGGGCGCTTTCGTATGCATGGCATTCGCATGAACCGTGCATGAACGCTGCACGAACCTTGCACGAACATCAGAACAGCCCGACGACCTGACCGCTGGCATCGAGGCCGATGCGGTCGGCGGCGGGTTCGCGCGGCAGGCCGGGCATGGTCATGATGTCGCCGCAGATCGCCACGACGAAGCCTGCGCCGGCCGACAGCCGGACCTCGCGGATCGGGATGACATGGCCCTCAGGGGCGCCCAAGAGCTTGGGATCGCTCGATAAACTGTACTGCGTCTTGGCCATGCACACCGGCAGATGGCCGAAGGCGGCCTGCCACTCGTCAAGCTGGCGGCGCACCGCGGGCGGCGCCTCGACGTGGTCGGCGCGGTAGATGCGGGTGCAGATCGTCTCGACCTTCTCCCACAGCGGCAGGGTGTCGGGGTACAAGAGGTTGAAATCGCTCGGCGTTTCGGCGGCCGCGACGACCGCGCGGGCCAGATCCTCGGCCCCTGCCCCGCCCTCGGCCCAGTGGCGGCAGACGACCGCCGTCACCCCGACCGCCGCCGCCGCGTCGATGATCGCCTGCGCTTCAGCCTTGAAATCGCTCGAGAAATGGTTGATCGCCACGACCACCGGCGGACCGTAGAGGCGCAGGTTCTCGATATGCCGCAAGAGGTTCGGCAACCCGCGCCGGACCGCCGCGACATCCTCGGTCCCGAGGTCGGCCCGCGCCACCCCACCGTTCATCTTGAGCGCCCGAACGGTTGCCACCAGCACCACCGCCGCCGGCCGCAGCCCGGCCGCGCGGCACTTGATATCAAAGAACTTCTGCGCCCCGAGGTCGGCCCCGAAGCCCGCTTCGGTCACGACGTAATCCGACAGCCGCAGCGCCGTCCGCGTGGCGATGACCGAGTTGCAGCCATGCGCGATGTTGGCGAACGGCCCGCCGTGGACGAGCGCCGGGTTGTTCTCGAGCGTCTGGACGAGGTTCGGCTGCAGCGCATCCCTGAGCAGCACCGTCATCGCCCCGTCCGCCTTGAGGTCGCGCGCCGTCACCGGCCGCCCGTCGCGGGTCCGGGCCACGATGATCCGCGCCAGACGCTCCTGCAAGTCATTGAGATCGTTCGCAAGGCACAGGATCGCCATGACCTCGGAGGCGACGGTGATGTCGAAGCCGCTTTCCCGCGGGGTGCCATTCGCGGGGCCACCCAGCCCCAGCACCATCGCCCTAAGCGCCCGGTCGTTCATGTCCATCACCCGCCGCCACGCCACCCGCCCCGGGTCGATGTCGAGCGCGTTGCCCCAGTGGATGTGGTTGTCGATCAGCGCGGCCAGCAGGTTGTGGGCGCTGGTGATGGCGTGGAAATCGCCGGTGAAGTGAAGGTTCATGTCCTCCATCGGGATCACCTGCGCCCGCCCGCCGCCGGCGGCGCCCCCCTTCATCCCGAAGTTCGGGCCGAGGCTCGCCTCGCGGATGCAGACCGTCGCGGCCTTGCCGATCCGGTTCAGCGCATCGCCCAGCCCCACCGTGGTGGTGGTCTTGCCCTCGCCCGCGGGCGTCGGGTTGATCGCGGTGACAAGCACCAGCCGCCCCTCGGGCGCGCCGTCGAGACCGGCGATGAAATCCCGCGAAATCTTCGCCTTGTCGTGGCCGTAGGGCAGGATGTCGCCGGCCCCGATGTCGAGCCGTGCGGCGATCTCGGCGATGTTGCGCGGGGTCGCGGCGCGCGCGATCTCGATGTCGGTCAGCATGATGTCCCCCCGTGGTCGGCCCCGGTCTGGACGCCGGGTGGCGGCACTCTAGCCGCGGCGGCGCGGTGCCGCCAAGCCCGACACGGCATCGCCGCCCGAGGCTGGCCCCGGACGGCGATCTGTCCCTGTCCCGCGGTTACTCCGCGCGTCTTGGCTCAACTCGACAGGTTCCCCGCCCCGTCCCGGGTCGGAGGTCGTGGCCGGCCGTGGCCGGTCATTTCTGCGGGCTGCGGCGCCCGTCCGGTTCCCTGGCGACACCCTTGAAGGGGCCGTCGGAGGACTTGCGGTCCATGAACTCGCCGGTCCTGGTGTCGCGCTTGACCCAGTCGCCCGAGGGGTGCTGCGTCTGGGTGCGGTCGGTGACCGATCCCTTGCGATAGCCGTCTCCGGTGTTGGTCGCCATCTCGCCCTCCGTTCAGCTGCAGCCCGAGGTGCCGCCGCAGGTGTTGCACTTCATGCAGGTGCCGTTGCGCACCAGCGTGTAGTTGCCGCACTCGCCGCAGGGATCGCCCTCGTAGCCCTGCATCTTGGCCTTGGTGCGCGCGTCCATCGCCACGGCGACGGTGGTGCTTTCGAAGACCGCGGCCTCCTCGGCCATGCCCGAGGCGACGGCGACGGTCGAGACGCCGCCCTGCAGCACCATCAGCTCCTGCGGCATCCGCTTGCGCAGGTAGCCCGTCGAGCTGATCTGCTTGAGCAGCTCGACCGACTTCGAGGCGCCGGTCTCGGCCGGGACCAGCTCGGGCTGGCCCTCGCGGTGGCCGTTGCCCAGGTCGTCGAAGCTGGTGCCGTTCGGCTTGACGTGGGCAAGGTCGGTCCGGTCGAGGTAGCTGACCGCCAGCTCGCGGAAGATGTAGTCGAGGATCGACGTCGCGTTCTTGATCGAGTCGTTGCCCTGCACCATCCCCGCCGGCTCGAACCGGGTGAAGGTAAAGGCGTCCACGAACTCCTCCAGCGGCACGCCGTACTGCAGCCCCACCGACACGGCGATCGCGAAGTTGTTCATCATGGCGCGGAAGCCCGCACCTTCCTTGTGCATGTCGATGAAGATCTCGCCCAGCTTGCCGTCGTCGTATTCGCCGGTGCGCAGATAGACCTTGTGGCCGCCGATGATCGCCTTCTGCGTATAGCCCTTGCGGCGCGCGGGCAGCTTTTCGCGGTTCGAGCGGATGGCCTCCTTGACGATGATCCGCTCGACGATCTTCTCGGCGATGACGGTGGCCTTTTCCTGCGCCGAGCCGGATTCGAGCACCTCGGCGGCCTCGTCGTCATCCTCGACCAGCGCGCTCGCCAGCGGCTGCGAGAGCTTCGAGCCGTCGCGGTAGAGCGCGTTGGCCTTGATCCCCAGCGACCACGACAGCTCATAGGCCGCGAGCGCATCGGCGATGGTGGCCGAGTTCGGCATGTTGATGGTCTTCGAGATCGCGCCCGAGATGAACGACTGCGCGGCGGCCATCATGCGGATGTGGCTGTCCACCGAGAGATAGCGGGTGCCCTTCTTGCCGCAGGCATTGGCGCAGTCGAAGACGGCGTAATGCTCGGGCTTGAGGAACGGCGCGCCTTCCAGCGTCATCGTGCCGCAGACGTGGTCGTTGGCCGCGTCGATCTGGGCGCGGGTGAAGCCGAGGTGGCGCAGCAGGTCGAAGCCCGGGTCCGACAGCTTCTCGGCCGGGATGCCGAGGGTGCCCTTGCAGAAATCCTCGCCCAGCGTCCACTGGTTGAAGACGAAGCGGATGTCGAAGGCCGAGGCGAGCGCCGCGTCCACCTTTTCCAGCTCGCGCGGGCCGAAGCCGTGGCCCACCAACGCGCTGTGGTTGATGCCGGGGCAGTTGCCGAGCGAGGCGTGGCCGACGGCATAGGCCACGATCTCCTCGATCTGAGCCGAGCCGTAGCCGAGGGTTTCCAGCGCCGCCGGCACCGACTGGTTGATGATCTTGAAGTAGCCGCCGCCCGCCAGCTTCTTGAACTTCACCAGCGCGAAGTCGGGCTCGATCCCGGTGGTGTCGCAGTCCATGACCAGGCCGATGGTGCCGGTCGGCGCGATCACCGTCGTCTGGGCGTTGCGGAACCCGTGTTCCTCGCCGAGCGCGAGCGCCTTGTCCCAGGCCCGCTGCGCCATGACGGCGAGCTCCGGGTCCGGGCAGTTCTCCACGTCGAGCGCGACGGGGGCGACGTTCACCGCCTCGTAGGCCTCGGTGCCGTGCGCCGCGGCGCGGTGGTTGCGGATCACGCGCAGCATGTGGTCGGCGTTCTTTGCATAGCCCGGGAAGGGCCCGAGCTCGCCCGCCATCTCGGCCGAGGTAGCGTAGCTGACGCCGGTCATCAGCGCGGTCAGCGCCCCGCAGAGCGCCCGGCCCTCGTCGCTGTCATAGCCGAGCCCGAGGTTCATCAGCAGTCCGCCGATGTTGGCATAGCCGAGCCCGAGGGTGCGGAAGTCGTAGCTGCGCTGCGCGATTTCCCTGGACGGGAACTGCGCCATCAGCACGCTGATTTCCAGCGTGACGGTCCACAGCCGGGTGGCATGGACGTAGCCCTGCGCGTCGAACTGGCCGCCGTCGAGGAAGGTCAGCAGGTTCATCGAGGCGAGGTTGCAGGCCGTGTCGTCGAGGAACATGTACTCCGAGCACGGGTTCGAGCCGCGGATCGGCCCGTCCTCGGGGCAGGTGTGCCAGGCGTTCACGGTGTCGTGGAACTGGATGCCGGGGTCGGCGCAGGCCCAGGCGGCGTGGCCGATCTGGTCCCACAGCTCGCGCGCCTTGACGGTCTTGGCGGTCTTGCCGTCGGTGCGGCGGATCAGCGCCCAGTCGGCATCCTCGCGCACCGCCTTGAGGAAGGCGTCGGTGACGCGGACGGAGTTGTTCGAGTTCTGCCCCGAGACCGAGGCGTAGGCTTCCGAGTCCCAATCGGTATCGTAGGTCGGGAATTCTATCGAATCAAAGCCCTGCCGTGCATATTGCAGAACCCGGTTGATGTAGGTCTCGGGGATCATCGCCTTCTTGGCCGACCGGATCGCGGCCTTCAGCGCCGGGTTTTCGGCCGGGTCGGTGGCGCCCTCGATGGCGCCGTCCCAGCCGCGGATCGCCGCGAAGATCTCGTTCAGCTTCGCCTCGTGCTGCTTCGAGCCGGCGACGAGGCTGGCGACCTTCTGCTCCTCGATGACCTTCCAGTTGATGAACTGCTCGATGTCGGGGTGGTCCATGTCGCAGATGACCATCTTGGCCGCCCGCCGCGTGGTGCCGCCCGACTTGATCGCGCCCGCCGCGCGGTCGCCGATCTTGAGGAAGCCCATCAGCCCCGAGGACTTGCCGCCGCCCGAGAGCTTCTCGCCCTCGCCGCGCAGCGACGAGAAGTTGGTGCCGGTGCCCGAGCCGTACTTGAACAGCCGCGCCTCGCGGACCCACAGGTCCATGATCCCGCCCTCGTTCACCAGGTCGTCCGAGACCGACTGGATGAAGCAGGCGTGCGGCTGCGGGTGCTCATAGGCGCTGTCGGACTTGACCAGCGCGCCGGTGCGGTAGTCGACGTAGAAATGCCCCTGGCTCGGGCCGTCGATGCCGTAGGCCCAGTGCAGGCCGGTGTTGAACCACTGCGGCGAGTTCGGCGCCCCCATCTGCCGGGCGAGCATGTGGCGCATCTCGTCGTAATAGGCGCGGGCGTCGGCCTCGGTGGTGAAATAGCCGCCCTTCCAGCCCCAGTAGGCCCAGGCGCCGGCCAGCCGGTCGAACACCTGCCGGGCCGAGGTCTCGCCCACGTTCCGCTCGCCCTCGGGCAGCGCCGCCAGCGCCGCCTCGTCCGCGACCGAGCGCCACAGGAACTCGGGCACCCCCTTTTCCTTGACCCGCTTGAGGCGCGCGGGCACGCCCGCCTTGCGGAAGTATTTCTGCGCGATGACGTCGCTGGCGACCTGGCTCCAGCCCTCGGGGACTTCGACGGCGTCGTTGCGGAACACCACGGTGCCGTCCGGGTTGCGGATTTCCGAGGTGGTGGTGACGAAGTCGATGCCGCCGTAGGCGCCCGTTTCGGTGGTGGTGTAACGCCGGTCGATCTTCATCCTTCGCCCCTCTGGTCCGCGGTCTCGGGCCGCGCTGGTTGGTCTGGTCCGGGCCGCTTGCACGCCCCCCGCACGGCTGGCGGAAGGCGGGCGGCGAGGGTGCCGCCGCGGCGTTGTCGGTTGTCGTGTCATCCCTCGGCCGGCAACTAGATGTGGTGGTCTCGTCCGCCGGTTCACACAAAGTGAAGCGTCGGAGGCCTGTCTTCAAGCGGTTTATTTGCGCTTTCGACGGACATCGGTGGTTGACACGCAGGGGTTGCGGCGTCCCGATCGGGCCGCGACTCGAAGGTTAACGGCGGCTGGGGATCACCGTGGCGCGGCCGAAAAAATCAGCCCCGCGCGCGGCTTGGGGGCGGTCGTTCAGCAGTTATCAAGGGTTGTCCACAGGGCCATCCACAGCGTGACCGCTGCGGGGGGATCAGGCCGGGGTGGCGAGGATGCCACGGTCGGTGACGATCGCGTCGAGCCGCTCGTCCGTCGCCGTCGCGGGAATCGCCGGAAGCTGCTGCCCCGCCCAGCCGAGCCCGATCGCCGTGACCGGCCCGGCGGCGCGCAGCCGGGCGAGTGTGCGGTCATAGAACCCGCCGCCGTAGCCCAGCCGGTGCAGCGCCGCGTCGAACCCCACCAGCGGGACGATCAGCACCTCGGGCGTGACCTCGGGCGCCGAATCGGGCGGGTGCGAGGTGCCGAAGCTGCCCGGCACCAGCGCCTCGCCGCGCCAGAGGCGAAAGACCAGCGGCTGCCCCCGGCCCGGCACGACGGGCAGGCACAGCAGGCCGTCGTGGGCCTCCATCGCCGGGCGCGGATCGGCCTCGCCGCGCATCGGCCAGTAGCCGGCCAGCACCCGGCCCGCATGGGGCGCGAGCGCCCGCCTCAGGTTCGCCGCCAGCGCCGCCGCCTCGCCGCCCGCAAGCCGCCCGGTCAGCGCCTGCGTCCGCAGCGCCGTCTTCTGCGCCACGACATCCGCGTCCACGTCACCCCCCACGGCGCACCCTCACAACAGGATCACGGTGGCGAGGCCAAGGAAGGCCAGGAAGCCCATCACGTCGGTCAGCGTGGTGACGAACGTCCCCGAGGCCAGCGCCGGGTCGAGACCCAGCCGCTCGAGCGTCAGCGGCACCAGCACCCCCCCGAGCGCGGCCACGATCTGGTTCACGATCATCGCCATCGCCAGCACCATCCCCAGCTTCGGATCGCCGAAAATCAGTGTCCCGGCGAGGCCGAGGATCAGCGCCAGCCCCATGCCGTTCAACATCCCGGCGAAAAGCTCGCGCCGCACGACGCGGCGGGCGTTGCTCGAGGTCAGGTCGCGGGTGGCAAGCGCCCGCACCGCGACCGCGAGCGACTGGGTCCCGGCAATGCCCCCCGTCGAGGCGACGATCGGCATCAGCGCGGCCAGCATCACCAGCGACGAGATCGTGTCCTCGAAGCGCGAGATCACGATGGCCGAGAGCGACGCGGTGAAGAGGTTCACCACCAGCCACGGCAACCGCTGGCGGGCGGTGGCAAAGGCGCCGTCCGAGACGTGGCTTTCCTCGTTGACGCCCGAGAGGCGCAGCATGTCCTCTTCGTGCTCTTCGTCGAGCACGCCCATCGCGTCGTCGATGGTGATGACGCCCACCAGCCGGTCGTCGGCATCCACGACGGGGGCCGATATGAGGTGGTACTGATTGAAGGCATAGGCCACATCGCCTTCGTCCTGCAGCACGCCGATGGTGCGGAAACTGTCCTCGGCGATGTCGGCCAGCCGCGTCGTGCGCTGCGCCGACAGCAGCCGGCCGAGTGTCACGTAGCCGACCGGGTGACGGCGCGGATCGACCAGGATGACGTGGTAGAACTGGTCCGGCAGCCAGTCCTCGCGGCGCAGGAAGTCGATGGTCTCGCCCACCGTCCAGTGCTGCGGCGCGGTCACCACCTCGGACTGCATCAGGCGCCCGGCGGAGTATTCGGGATAGGTCAGCGACTGTTCGACGGCGACCCGGTCCTCGGCGTCGAGCGCGGCGAGGATCTGTTCGCGCTCGGGCGGGTCGAGGTCCTCGAGCAGGTCCACCACGTCGTCGGTGTCCATCTCGCGGACGGCTTCCGCCACGACCTCGCGCGGGAGCTGCTCGATCACCTCCTCGCGCAGCGATTCGTCGATCTCGGTCAGGATCTCGGCGTCGATCTCGCCCGAGTAGAGGCGGATGAACTCGCGCCGCCGGTGCGGCGGCAACTGCTCGATGAGGTCGGCGATGTCGGCGCCGTGGACGGGTTCCAGCAGCGCGTTCAGCCCGGCGGCGTCGCCCGCGTCGATGGCCTCGACGACCTCGGCCACCAGCGCGCGGGCGGGGACGAAGTCGTCGTCCTCGGGGTCGTTGTCGCGCGGGCGCGGGTCGGTCATGCGGGCGGCCTTCGGCAGAGGGTGGGTTGCGGCGCGACCATAGGCCGGGCGTGGTGCGCGGGCAACGCGCGAGGCGTGGCGCAGGAGTTGAGGACGCGTGGGGTCAGGGAGGGGGCGCGGGCGGGTCCGCCGCGCCCGCCCACCTCAACCCGCCAGCAGCTCCAGCGCAGCGGCGTGCAGTTCGGGCGTGGCGGCAGCGATCACCCGGCCGCCGTGATGGGCCGGTCCGCCCTGCCAGTCGGTGACGATCCCGCCCGCCGCCTCGACCACCGCGACGGGCGCCACGATGTCATAGGGCTGCAGCCCCGCCTCGATCACCAGATCGACGCAGCCGAGCGCCAGCAGCCCGTAGGCATAGCAGTCGAGCCCGTAGCGCGTCAGCCGCACCGCCCCCGCCACCCGGCGGAAGGCGGCGCCATCCTCGGGCGTGCCGACCTCGGGGAAGGTCGTCATCAGCGTCGCCTGCGCCAGCGCCACGCCGCGCCGCACCCCGAGCGACGCGAGCCCGTGCGGCGAGGCGATGGCAGCGGTCCCGAGCCCGCCCTCGAACCGCTCACCCGTCCAGGGCTGGTCGATGATGCCGTAGATCGGCCCCTGCGCATCGGTCACCCCGATGAGCACCCCCCAGCTCGGCGCGCCGCACAGGTAGGCGCGGGTGCCGTCGATCGGATCCAGCACCCAAGTCAGGCCGCTGGATCCGGGCGTGGGCCCGTATTCCTCGCCCACGATGGCGTCGTCGGGCCGGCGCGCGGCGAGGATCGCGCGCATGGCGCGCTCGCAGGCGCGGTCGGCCTCGGTCACCGGGTCGAACCCCGTGGCCAGCTTGTTGTCAGGGGCGAGCGCCGGGCTGCGGAAGGGGCGCAGGGTCTCGACGCGCGCCGCGTCGGCCAACGCCCATGCGGTCTCGCGCAGGGACCGGGCAGTTTGCTCGTTCCGCGCGAGATCAAACCGCGCGGGACTGATCTTTTGGCTCATCGGCGTGGCCTTCTGACTGGGGCCGGGTTTCCCCTGAGCCTTAGCCGACGACAACAGGGGACGCCACCCGCCGCACCCCAAGGTGGTGCTGGCGAACGCCCGCTGCTGTCCGAAGTTGCCCGAAGAACGGGCGACCGTCAGGCCGAGAGCGGGGTCGGGTTGGCGCTCACCGACAGCACGCGAGCCAGTTCGAAGATCTGGCGACGCTGAGCCTCGGGGATGCTGTAGTACGCGCGGATCAACTGCAGCGCCTCCTTGTCGGAGATCAGGTCCAATTCGGCGGGCGCCGGACCGGACAGCCCCTCAAAGAAGAACGCCACCGGGACGTCCATCGAGCGGGCAATGTCCCAGAGCCGCGAGGCCGAGACGCGGTTCATGCCCGTCTCGTACTTCTGGATCTGCTGGAACTTGATGCCGACGGAATCGGCGAGCTGCTGTTGGGTCATGCCAATCGTCCAGCGGCGATGCCGGATCCTTTGGCCGACGTGCACATCGACAACGTGTTTCATCAGGAACCTCGTGCAAGTGAGACGGGAAATAACGCTGCGAAACGGCCGGTGCGAGCATATTCGCATGACAACCGGCATGCTCTGCCTAAAAAGACAGGTCCAACCGGGGGTGGTATGGCGACCCCCAATTGAGAGGGCCGCAATGGCACCAGAAGCGAGGGCGAGATGGACCGGATGATCCGAATCAACGCAACCGGGGCGGATCCTGAACTGGCTTTCAGCCCCACCCACGGGAGCCCCGCGCCGGGCCCGGGCGAGGTCGCCGTGCGGCTGCATGCAGCGGCGCTGAACTTTGCCGACCTGCTGATGGCCGAGGGGCGCTATCAGGACACCCCGCCGGTGCCCTTCACCGCCGGGCTCGAGGGCGCGGGCGTGGTCGAGGCGGCGGGTCCGGGCGTCACCCTTGCCCCCGGCACGCGAGTGGCGGTCAGCGCGCACGGCACGCTCGCCGACCGCGGCGTGTTCGCGGCCGACCGCTGCACCCCGATCCCCGACGCCATGCCGATGGAGGACGCGGCCGGCTTTCAGGTCGCCTACGGCACCAGCCACCTCGCCCTGACCGGGCCGGGCCGGCTGGCGGCGGGCGAGACGGTCGCGGTGCTGGGCGCCGGCGGCGGGGTCGGGCTGACGGCGGTCGAGATCGCCGCCGTCTCGGGCGCCCGCGTGATCGCCATCGCGCGCGGCGCCGACAAGTTGGAGGCAGCCGCACGCGCCGGCGCGACCGATCTGATCGACAGCGCCGAGGTCGAGGACCTGACCGCCGCGCTCAAGGCCTTGGGCGGGGTGGACATCGTCTATGACGCCGTGGGCGACGCGCCGGGGCTGGCGGCGTTCCGGGCGCTGCGTCCCGGCGGGCGGCACCTGCTGATCGGCTTTGCCGGCGGGCGGCCGCCGGCGCTGCCGCTGAACCACGCGCTGGTCAAGAACATCTCGATCATCGGCTTCTATTGGGGCGGCTACCGCACCACCGATCCCGCCGCCCTGCGCGCCAGCCTCGACGCGGCCTTCGCGCTTTATGCCGCGGGTCGCCTGCGCCCGACCACCGGCACCGTCCTGCCGCTCGAGGAGGCCGCCGCCGGCTACGCGTTGCTGCGCGGGCGCGGCGCGGTGGGCAAGGTCGTGCTCTCCATCGCACCCGAGCCGGGGCGGGCGTGACGCCCCGCGCGGAACGCCGGAGCGGGCCGTTTTTCGCCGCCTGGCGGTTGAAAACTCGCGGTGCGGCCACGATATTTCCGTGACAGTCCGCCTTGGCGCGGGCTGCAGAGCTTACTCGATCAAGGAACGACGATGGCAGACTACAACACGATCCGCCGCCCGGCCACGACGGCCCCCCGTGCTGCGGTCTATGACGAGGGCCTGCGGGCCTATATGAACAAGGTCTACAGCCTGATGACGGCCGGCATGGCGGTCAGCGCCGCGGTCGCCTGGGGCTTTGCCGAGATGGCCGGCGGCCCGGGCGCCTGGACCGAGTTCGGGCGGGTGATCTACCAGTCGCCGGTGCGCTGGGTGATCATGTTCCTGCCGCTCCTGATGGTGTTCGCGTTCGGCGCGGCGCTGAACCGGCTGTCCACGCAGGGCGCCACGCTGATGTTCTATGCCTTCGCCGCGGCGATGGGCGCCTCGCTCAGCTCGATCTTCCTGCGCTACACCGATGCGTCGATCGTGACGACCTTCCTCGCCACCGCGGGCGGGTTCGCGGCGCTGTCGCTCTATGGTTACACGACCAAGCGTGACCTGACGGCGATGGGGCGGTTCCTGATCATCGGTCTCGTCGGCCTCATCATCGCGATGATCGTCAACATCTTCGTCGGCTCGGGCGCGGTCGCGTTTGCGATCTCGACCATCGGCGTGCTGATCTTCGCGGGTCTGACCGCCTATGACACCCAGCGGATCAAGAACACCTACCTCGAGCTCGCCGCGTCCAACAGCGACTTCATCGGCAAGTCGGCGATCATGGGTGCGCTGACGCTGTACCTGGACTTCCTGAACCTCTTCACCTTCCTGCTGAGCTTCATGGGCCAGCAGGAGTGATCCTCAGGCACTGAGTTGACGGGGGCCGGCGGAAACGCCGGCCCTTTCCTCATGCCGGGATCTGAAATCTGCATGGCGGGCCCGGAAGGGCTCGAACCCTCAACCTGCCGATTAGAAGTCGGCTGCTCTATCCAGTTGAGCTACGGGCCCGCGCTGCCGGTTTCTCTGCGCCAAATGCCGCGCGCGTGCAAGGGACAGGCCGGGGCGACCTGCGGCCTCGGCCCCCCGGTCAGATCGCCCGCGTCATGAAGACGCTCATCGGATCGGGGCGATAGTCGCCGAAGGGCGGGCATTCCGCGAACCCGGCGCGCGCGTAGAGCGCGCGGGCGGGCGCAAAGCTTGGCTGCGCGCCGGTCTCGAGCGACAGGCGCGCGAGCCCCATTTCCCGCCCGGCCTCGACCAGATGCGTGACCATCAGCGCGGCGAGGCCGCGGCCGCGGGCCTCGTCGAGGACGTGCATCGACTTGATCTCGCCATGCTCCTCGCCGATCCGCTTGATCGCGCCCATCGCCAGCGGCTGCCCGGCGTCGCGCATCACGAACAGCGCCACGCCCTCGGCCGCCAGCCCCGCGCGGTCCATCATGTGGATCGACTCGGGCGGCGTGTCGGCGTGGCAGAAGGCGTGGTGGCGCTCGAACAGCAGCCCGAGGTCAGGGGTCAGCGGATCCTCGCGCCCGACGGTCAGGCGGTCGTCGGCCGCGCCGGAGGTCAGTGGGTCCACGGTGCCCGCCGGTCGGTGGCGAAGTTCTCGCCGTAGCCGCGCGGGCGGACGTTCGGGGCGCGCTTGTTCGGCTCGACCACCACATAGTCCAGGTCGTTGGCCTTGGCGTAGGCCTCGGCCTCGGCGCGGGTGGCGAAGCGCAGGCGGACCTGCGACTGGGTGTCGCCGCTCGAGGTCCAGCCCATCAGCGGGTCGATCGCCCGGGGGGCATCCTGCGGAAACTCCAGCACCCAGCCGCGGGTGCGGGCGGTGCCCGACTGCATCGCGTTGCGGGCAGGCTGGAAGATGCGGACGCGCATGGGAAACGACCCTTCGGGCTACAGGCTTGCGTCCGTCTTGTGCCGCAGCCGCGCGCCGGGATCAAGCGGGCGGATCGGGGCGTGCGGTCAGGCGGCGGGAACGCGGGCGGCGTCCTCGCGTTGAGCCCTGCCACCCGTCATCGAGAGGATACGCCCATGACCCGCCCCCATGCCGCGACCCGCGCCGAGACCCTCCCCGCCCCGCGGATGCTTGGCGCGCTGATGCTCGGCGCCGCGCTCGCCCTCGTCCCGCTCTTTGCCCACGCCCAGGCGCCCGCGGCCCCGGCCGCGACGACCGAGGCGGCCGCCGCGACCCAGCAGGCTGCCGCCACGCTCAAGGGCGCGGACGGGGCCGAGATGGGCAGCGTCACGCTCTCCGACACGCCGTCGGGGTCGCTGCACGTCATCCTGCACCTCGCCAAGCTGCCGGATGGCCCGCACGCGATCCACATCCACGAGACCGGCAAGTGCGAAGGCCCGGACTTCAAGTCGGCCGGCGGGCACCTTGCCGGGGGCAAGCAGCACGGCGCGCTGCACCCCGAGGGGATGCACGCGGGCGACCTGCCCAACATCGACTCGGCCGGCGGCGGCCCGATCAATCAGGAGTTCTTCCTCGAGGGCGTGAAGCTCGCCGACGTGATGGACGCCGACGGCGGCAGCTTCATCGTGCACGCGGACGCCGACGACTACGTCTCGCAGCCGGCCGGCAATGCCGGCGACCGCATCGCCTGCGGCGTGTTCGAGGCGACGGCCGCCACCAACTGACCGAGGCGCCCGCGCGCCTGAGGGCCGTCCCGTCATGGGGCGGCCCTTCGGCTTGCAAACACCCGTCGCCACCCCCACCCTTCTGGGCGTCCCCCCGCAAGGTCCCGTCATGGCTCACAACAACACCAACGCCCCGATGCCGCTGCTTCTGACCCCGTCGAAGCCGCGCGAGAAGCTCGAGGGCGGGCGCCGCTTCGTCATGCACAGCGAGTTCCAGCCCGCGGGCGACCAGCCGACCGCCATCGTCGAGCTGACCGCGGGGGTGCGCGCCGGCGAGCGCGACCAGGTGCTGCTGGGCGCGACCGGCACCGGCAAGACCTTCACCATGGCCAAGGTGATCGAGGAAACCCAGCGCCCGGCGATCATCCTCGCCCCGAACAAGACGCTGGCCGCGCAGCTTTATGGCGAGTTCAAGGGCTTCTTCCCCGAGAACGCGGTCGAGTACTTCGTCAGCTACTACGACTACTACCAGCCCGAGGCCTACGTCCCACGGTCGGACACCTACATCGAGAAGGAAAGCCAGATCAACGAGGCCATCGACCGGATGCGCCACTCGGCCACCCGCGCGCTGCTGGAACGAGACGACGTCATCATCGTGGCCTCGGTGAGCTGCATCTACGGCATCGGCTCGGTCGAGACCTACTCGGCCATGACCCAGGACATGGTCGTGGGCCAGAGCTACGACCAGCGCCAGTTCATCGGCGAGCTGGTGGCCCAGCAGTACAAGCGGCTCGGCACCGCCTTCCAGCGCGGCGCGTTCAGGGTGCGCGGCGATCTGGTCGAAGTCTGGCCCGCCCACCTCGAGGACCGTGCCTGGCGGTTTTCCTTCTTCGGCAACGAGCTTGAGAGCATCACCGAGTTCGACCCGCTGACCGGCGCGAAAGAGGCTGAGTACAAGCAGATCCGCATCTACGCCAACAGCCACTACGTCACCCCGCGCCCGACATTGCAGCAGGCGATCAAGGGGATACGCATCGAACTTGAGAACCGGCTGAAACAGCTGACCGACGAGGGCAAGCTCTTGGAGGCGCAGCGGCTGGAACAGCGCACCAACTTCGACCTCGAGATGCTCGAGGCGACGGGCGTCTGCAACGGGATCGAGAACTACTCGCGCTACCTGACCGGCCGCGCGCCGGGCGAGCCGCCGCCGACGCTGTTCGAGTTCATCCCCGACAACGCCATCGTCTTCGCCGACGAATCCCACGTCAGCGTGCCACAGATCGGCGGGATGTACCGCGGCGACTTCCGGCGCAAGTTCACGCTGGCCGAGCACGGCTTCCGCCTGCCGTCCTGCATGGACAACCGCCCGCTCAAGTTCGAGGAATGGGACGCGATGCGCCCCCAGTCGGTCTTCGTCTCGGCCACCCCCGCGGATTGGGAGCTGGACCAGACCGGCGGCGTCTTCACCGAGCAGGTGATCCGCCCGACCGGGCTTCTGGACCCGGTGATCGAGATCCGGCCGGTCGAGACGCAGGTGGACGACCTGCTGGACGAGGTCCGCAAGGTCAGCGCCCAGGGCTACCGCACGCTGGTCACCACGCTGACCAAGCGCATGGCCGAGGATCTGACCGAATACCTGCACGAACAGGGAATCCGGGTGCGCTACATGCACTCGGACATCGACACGATCGAGCGGATCGAGATCCTGCGCGACCTGCGGCTGGGCGCCTATGACGTGCTGGTGGGGATCAACCTGCTGCGCGAGGGGCTCGACATCCCCGAGTGCGGGCTGGTGGCGATCCTCGATGCCGACAAGGAGGGGTTCCTGCGCTCGGAAACCTCGCTGATCCAGACGATCGGGCGGGCGGCGCGGAACGTCGACGGGCGGGTGATCCTCTATGCCGACCACATCACCGGCAGCATGGAACGCGCCATGGCCGAGACCGAGCGGCGGCGCGCCAAGCAGATGGCCTATAACGAGGAACACGGCATCACCCCGCAGACCGTCCGCAAGAACGTCGAGGATGTGCTGGCCGGTCTCTGGCAGGGCGACACCGATCAGGCGCGGATCACGACCAAGGTCGACAAGCCGCTGGTCGGCGGCAACCTCGCGGCCCATCTCGACGCGCTGCGGGTGCAGATGCGCAAGGCCGCCGAGAACCTCGAGTTCGAGGAGGCCGCGCGGCTGAGGGACGAGGTCAAGCGGCTGGAAGCGGTCGAGCTGACCATCGCCGACGACCCGCTCGCCCGCCAGCAGGCGGTCGAGGAGGCCGCCGAGGCGGCGGTCGCGGCGTCGGGACGCTCGACCGCCGGCCGGGCGGGCCAGCGCGGCGGCAACAAGCGCAGCAAGCGGCGGGGCTGAGGCCCCGCGGCGGCCGCCTCAGCGCCGGGCGAGGAACGAGCCGCGCCCGGGCGTCGGGTCGGGAATGTCCTCGATGGTGGTGAACTTGCACTCGTCCAGCATGTCGCGGACGCAGGCCCGCGTCGGGAACCACTTGCGAATGTGGTGCACCCCCTCGGCCGGCGGCTTGAAGTGGATGAAGCTGCCCTCGCCGTCGTGCAGCGTCGTCTCGAGCCACAGCAGGTCCGAGGCGCGGGCGATGCGTTCCAGATCGTGGAACGGGTGGCGCAGGTGGTAGAGCAGCCCGAGGCAGAGGATGGCGTCGTAGCGCTCGCCCTCGGCGATGGCGTTGACGTCGCCCACGCGGGTCCAGATCCGGTCATGCGTCCCTGTCGCCTGGGCTGCGAACCGCAGCCGCTTGATCATCGCGCCCCAGAAATCCTGGGCGAGCACATGGGCGCCGCGGCGCGCCATCTCGATGGCGAAGAACCCGTCGGCCGAGCCGAGGTCCAGCACCCGCATCCCGGTCATGTCGGCGGGCAGCACATCCGCATAAACGTGCCAGCGGCGCAGCGGGTGATCGGCCGGCTGCGGGCCGACGCTGGGGGCGATGGCGCGGGTCTCGACGCCGGGGGACAGGCGGATGTTGTGAAACCAGGGCCCGAGCGCGGTGACCTGCGCCCGCAGCGCCTCGTCGTCGAGCGGCGCGTCGAGCGCCGGGATCGCGGTCGCCCCGGCGATGTCGCTGAAATCGGCCCGGTGCGGCGCGGGATCTTGTGCCGCCGCGGGTGTGGTGTCTGGGTCGATGGTGGTCTCGGTCATCTGCTGCGCTCGCGCTCATCCCCGGCCGGTGCGGCCATGAGGGATTTGTGTGGCCCGGCCTGCGGCGAGAGTCGAGAGGTCAGCGCGGCCGGCGGCCCCCGACGCCGGCGCGGATTTCGCAGCCCGGCGGCTCAGCCCGCCCGCACCGTCCGCGCCCCGGCGCCGCCGGCGTGGGACATGACCTCATCGGCCAGCGCCGCGATCTCGTCGCGGGCCGGGCCCTTCTGGCCTTCGGCCACCGCGCTGCCCTGCCCCAGCGTCTCGGCATAGGCGACGCGGTTGGCGACCGTCGTCTCGGCCACATCGACGCCGAGCGCCGCGGCCCCCGCGGCGACCTCGGCCCCGAGGCGGGTGTTGGGGCGCACCCGGTTCAGCACGATCAGCACCGGCCGCTTCTCGCGTTGGGCGAGGTCCAGCACCCCTTCGGTCGCCCACAAATCCACCTGGCTCGACGCCACCGGGACCACTATCAGGTCGGCGATCCGCAGCGCCGGGCGCAGGTCGCTCTCGATCTTCGGGGGCGTGTCGATCAGCACCACGTCGAAGCGGCGCTTGAGCTTCTCACCCTCGTAGCTCGCCCCCCAGGCCGACGAGGTGGTGAACTCGAGCCCCTCGTCCTCGCCCACCCGGTCCATCCGCTCGATGAACCAGCGCCCGAGGCTGCCCTGCGGGTCGGTGTCGAGCACCGCCACGCGAAGCCCCTGGCGGCGCAGCGCGATGGCGAGGTTGACGGTGAGCGTGGTCTTGCCGGACCCGCCCTTCTGCTGGGCGACGGTGATGATGCGTCCGGTCATCTGGCTTCCCCTGGCCGTACTGCCTTGGAAACGACGTCGCACGGGCGGCCGCGAAGGGCAAGGCTGCGCGGCCCTGCGCGCCGCTGGCCAGGGCGCCGGGGCCGCGCGCTGCCCGCCCGGCCGGCAGCGGTCAATAGACCGAGGCAACCTCGTACATCACCGGCTCGAAGCTGCGGCACATGGTGTGGATGACGCGGTTGCGCTCGCGCATCTCGGGTGTGCGCAGCATCGCCTGATAGTCCTTGCGGTCGGACCACTGCGAATAGGTGGCGATCCGGGTCTGGGCGTCGTTCAGGTGCACCGCGGCGGCGATGAACCCCGCCTGGCGCGAGATCACCGCGGCATAGGCGTCGTTCAGCGCATCGAGCACGTCCTGCGCCGTGCCCGGGGTCACGTCGAAGGTGCAGATCACCGTCTGGCCGACGGCGTCGGTGCTGATCTGGGGCATGGCGGGCTCCTTTGTCGCGTCAGGCTGTCCTGGGCGCAGTCTGCCACGGGTGCCGACACCGGGCCACCCCCTCGCGCCACCCCGCGGGGCCGGGTCCGGGGGCCGGCCCGCGCGGCCTTGCATCGCCCGGCGCGGGGTGAAACACCTCGACCGCCCAGCCCTGACCTGCCCGAGGAGAGGCCCATGATCCCGGTGTTCGACGGCCACAACGACTATCTGCAACGCGCCGTGGCCGCGGGGCCGGACGGCCCGGCGCTGTGGCTGAACGGCGACGGGACCGGCCACATGGACCTGCCGCGGCTGAAAAGCGGCGGCATGGCGGGCGGGTTCTTCGCCATGTGGATCCCCGACCCCGAGACCGGCGACATCGAGGCGCTGCTGAAGGCCAAGGAGACCCCGCCCTTCGACCTGCCCCTGCCCGACCCCGTCCCCGCCGCCACCGCGCTGCCGCAGGCCTTCGCCCAGGCCGCGGCGCTGTTCGCGCTCGAGCGGACCGGGACGCTCTCGGTCTGCCGCAGCGCCGCCGACATCCGCGCGGCGATGGACGCCGGGCAGATTGCGGCGATCCTGCACATGGAAGGCGCCGAGGCGATCCCGAGCCTCGACGCGCTGCATCTGTGGCACGGGCTGGGGATGCGCTCGCTGGGCTTCGTCTGGTCGCGGCCGACCGATTATGCGACCGGGGTGCCCTTCGCCTTCCCCTCGTCGCCCGACCGCGGCGACGGGCTGACGGCGGCAGGCAAGGCGCTGGTGCGCGAGTGCAACGCGCTCAAGATCCTGATCGACCTGTCGCATCTGAACGAGAAGGGTTGTGAC
This sequence comes from Paracoccus panacisoli, assembly GCF_042435015.1. NCBI lineage: Bacteria > Pseudomonadati > Pseudomonadota > Alphaproteobacteria > Rhodobacterales > Paracoccaceae > Paracoccus > Paracoccus panacisoli. The sequence goes on from NZ_JBHMQU010000074.1 coordinate 50,405, forward strand.
GACGTGGCGGCGCTGTCGGTCGCGCCGCTTGTCGCCACCCATTCCGGCGTGCACGCGATCTCGGCCAGCTCGCGCAACCTGACCGACCGCCAGCTGCGCCAGATCGCCGACAGCGGCGGGGTGGTGGGGCTCAACTATAACACCGGCTTCCTGCGCCCCGACGGCCGGCGCGAGCGCTTCGCGGGCTTCGACCTGCTGCTGCGCCACCTCGACCACCTGCTCGGAATCCTTGGCGAGGGGGGCGTGGCGCTGGGATCGGACTTCGACGGGGCGGTGATGCCCGCGGACCTCGGCGACGCCGCCGCCCTGCCCGGGCTGGTCGCGGCGATGGAGGCGCATGGCTACGGCCGCGCCCTGACCGAGCGCATCGCCTGGCGGAACTGGGTGGATGTGCTCGCCCGCAGCTGGGGCGGCTGAGACCTCCCCATCCCGCGCCGCCTCTCTTGCGGGCCCCACGCTTGCTCGCCCCCGCGTCATTCTCCTTGATGAAAATATCCCCGCCGGAGGCATGACCCGGCGCCGCGGCGCGGCCGGTCGAGCGGGGCGGGGCTGGATGGCCAGCGCAGGACAGGACGGGCGCGGGACAGGACGGCGCAGGACAGCACAGACCGGGTGGGGCGCGCATGGTGCCGGCTGAGGGATTTGAACCCCCGACCCCCTGATTACAAATCAGACGCTCTACCACTGAGCTAAGCCGGCGCCGCCCCGAGATAGGACCAGCGGGGCCGCGGCGCAAGCGCGCTCAGCCGCGCCCCCGGCCGAGGTTGGTGCGGGCCAGCAGCGCCACCGCGACCAGCCCCACCGCCATCACCAGCAGCGCCGCGGGCGCGGCATTGCCCAGATCCTCGAGGCTCGCCTTTTCATGCACCCGCGTGGCCAGCGTCTCGTAGTTGAAAGGCCGTAGCAGCAGCGTCGCCGGCAGCTCCTTGGTGCAGTCCACGAACACCACCAGCAGCGCCGAGGCGACCGAGCCGCGCATCAGCGGCACGTAGAGGTCGCGCAGCACGCCCCCCGCGTCGCGCCCGAGCGAGCGCGCCGCCATCGGCAGCGACGGCGGCACGCGGGTGAAGGCCGCGTCGAGCGCCCCCTGCCCCAGCGCGAAGAACCGCACCACATAGGCCACGATGATGGCGAAGCCGGTGCCGGTCAGCAGCAGCCCGGGGTCGCGCCCCGTGAGGGCCTCGATCGCGTCGGCGACCCGGTGGTCGAGCGCGGCGAGCGGGAAGAGGATGCCCACCGCCAGCACCGCCCCGGGGGCGGCGTAGCCGATGGTCGTGACCGGCAGAAGCAGCCGCGGCAGGCGCAGCCCCGACAGCCGCACCCCATAGACCATGAACATCGCGGCCAGCACAGTGACCACCGCCGCCCCGCCGCCCAGCGTCAGCGTGTGGCTGAGCGCCTTTGCCAGCCCCGGCCCGAACCAGCCCTGCGGATAGGCGATGGCGTAGTGCCCGATCACCGCCACCGGCAGCACGAAGCCGACCAGGAACGGCGCGAGGCAGGCAAGCGTCGCCGCCGCCCCCGCGAGGCCCGTGAGCCGCGTGCGGATCACCGGTCGGGGATGCCGGGCGCTCTGGTGATAGCGCGCCCGCCGCCGCCCCGCCCGCTCGAGCAGCATGATCAGCGCCACGAGCGCCAGGATCACCAGCGCGATCTGCGCCGCGCCGCCGGCGTTCTGGCCCTCGAGCCAGGTGGTGAAGATGCCGGTGTTCAGGGTCTGGACGCCGAAATAGCTGACCACGCCGTAGTCCGCGACCGACTCCATCATCGCGATCGCGGCGCCGGCGACGATGGCGGGCCGCGCCAGCGGCAGGCCCACCCGGCGGAACAAACCCCAGCCCCCGGTGCCGAGCGCGCGCGCAGCCTCGTAGGCCGAGGCGGATTGCTCGAGCCAGGCGGCGCGGGCCAGCAAATAGACGTAGGGGTAGAGCGAGGCGGCCAGCACCACCATCGCCGCCTCGATCGAGCGGATGCGCGGGAACCAGTAGTCGCGGGCCGAGGCATAGCCCATCGCCTCGCGCAGCGCCGTCTGCACCGGGCCGGAATAGTCGAGGAAATCGGCTAGCGCATAGGCGCCGATATAGGCCGGCACGGCCAGCGGCATAAGCAGCATCCACTCGAGCGCGCGGCGGCCGGGGAACTGGAACATGGTGACGAGCCAGGCCGCCCCGGCCCCCGTCGCCGCCGCCATCAGCCCGGTCCCGAGCGCAAGGATCAGCGTGTTGGTCAGGTAGCGCGGCAGGGTGGTGGCGATCAGGTGCGGCCAGATGTTGTCGGTCGGGTTCAGCGCCATGACCGCGACCGCGACGACCGGGGCGAGCACGAGGGCGGCGATGGCCAGCGCCCCGAGCGACCAGCCAATCCCGGCGCCGTGCCGCAGCTCCTGCACCGCGCGGCGGGCGGCGGGGGCGGGCGCGGGGGCGGGCCCCGGCGGGGGGAGGGGCGCGGGCGGACGCGGGGGGGCAGCGGCTGCGGGCATCGTGGGCTCACCCTGTCGAGGACGGCGACCGGGTCGGGCGCCTTGGGGGGAACGTCGCGGGGGACGTCGCCGGGACCGGCCCGCGACGCCGAAGGGACGGCCCCGGCTATCGCAAAGCGGTTTGACTGTCCACGCCGCGCCGCTAAGTTGCGGCCCGCAGCGGCGCGCGAACCGCCCGCCTGCCCCATCCGCCACGCCCGTCCCGCTTGGGGCAGCCCGCTTGAGGAGCCCCAGATGCAGGTCGCCATCCACTTCGGCACCCACGGCACCGAGCCCGAGCGGATGATCCGCACGCTGATGGAGAACCGCGACTGGCTGCTCGGCGCGGGCGTCGAGGTGGTGCCGCCCGGCCGCTACAAGGGGGTGCTCGACGAATCGCTCAGCTCGCTCAAGGGCGGCGAGGCGCCGCCGGCGATGGAGGAGGTGATCTACGACGCGCTGCTCGAATCCGACCAGGTGCGGCGGATGGTGCTGAGCCAGGCCTCGCTGATCGGATCGCCCGCCCGCTGCCTCTCGGACCGCGGCTTCTTCGCCGCCGCCGGCGGACGCATCCGGGCGGTGGCCGCGCTCTTCCCCTCGGCCGAGGTCGAGGTGTCGCTGGCGATCCGCAACCCGGCGCTGCAGATCCCGCATCTGATCGAGCGGATCGGCGAGCCCTACGACAAGGTGATGCCCGGTGTGGACCCGCGCAGCCTGCGCTGGGGCCCGGCGATGCAGGCGATCGTCGCGGCCTTCCCCGGCCGCCGGGTGATCGTCTGGTGCTACGAGGACACGCCGCTGATCTGGCCCGAGGCGGTGCGGCGCATCGCCCGGATGCCGGCCGACGTGCCGCTGAAATCCGGCCTCGCGGTGCTGGGCGAGCTCTTGCCGCCCGAGGGCATGACCGAGCTGCGCGATGCGCTGTCGGCGGCCGGCCGCCTGACAGTCGAGGCGCGGCGCAAGATCTTTGCCGAGATGCTGGGCCGGCACGCCCGCCCCGAGGCGGTGCTCGAGACCGTCACCCTGCCCGGCTGGACGCAGGACCTCGTGGACGAGATGACCGACCTCTACGAGGAGGACGTGGCCATGATCGCGGCCCTGCCGGGGGTGGAGTTCCTCGCCCCCTGACGCCGCGGGGCTTATCCCGAAAACCGGCCGGGGCGTTGGTCGAGCGCGTCCGGCGCGCGACGGACGGCCGAGCCGTCGGACGTCGCCGGGCGTCCGTCGAGCGGCCGAGCGGCCGCCCGCCCGGCTCGCCGTCACATTCCCAGCGCGGCCTTGTACATCTCGAGGATCGCCTCTTCCTCGGCCACGTCGTCCTTGTCGCGCTTCCGCAGCGCGATGACCTTGCGCATCACCTTGGTGTCGTAGCCGCGCGCCTTGGCCTCGGCCATCAGCTCTTTCTGCCGCTCGGCGATGTCGGCCTTTTCGGCGTCGAGCTGTTCGAACTGTTCGATGAACTGGCGCAGCTCGCCGGCTGCGATGCCGTAAGCCTGGTCGTCGCTCATGGGGCCTCCTCGGGGGCTGGCGGTTGAGGCGCCGTTCCTAGGCCGTCTTGCCGCCCCGCGCAATCGCCGCTAGGGCCGGGCGGATGACAGGGGCCAACGGCAAGGGGGACGCGTGATGACGGTCTGGGACGTGCTGATCTGGGGCGGCGCAGGGCTGGCGGCGCTGGGTCTGGCCGGGATCGTCTGGTGCATCGTCGCGGTGCTGGGCGCCCGCCGCCGGGCGCTGGACGACGCCGCCATGCGCGCCGTCATGCGCCGGGTGGTGGCGGTGAACATGGCCGCGCTCGCGGCGTCGATGCTGGGGCTGATGGCGGTGGTGCTGGGGATCATGCTCGGCCGCTGAGCCGGGCCCGCGCGACCGCTGCGCCCGCGTTGACATTCGCAACACCGAATATATTTTTGCGCAAATCCTGGAGACGATGGAGGGGCGCGATGCCGCTGGACTGGATGATGGGGCTCGCCGGTGGGCTGATGATCGGGCTGGCCGCGGCGGTGTTCCTGCTCGGCACCGGCCGGATCATGGGCGCGAGCGGGCTGATCGCGGGCGTGCTGACGCCGGGCGGCGGCGCGACGCCGTGGCTCGAGCGGGCGCTGTTCGTGCTGGGCCTCGTCGGCGCGCCGGCGCTGCTGGTGGCGACGGGCGCCGGCCACGGGGTCGCGCCGCTCGTCGGCCTGCCGGTGCTGGTCGTGGCGGGGCTGCTGGTCGGCTTCGGCTCGCGGCTCGCCAACGGCTGCACCTCGGGGCACGGCGTCTGCGGCGTCTCGCGGCTGGCGCCGCGGGGGCTGGCCGCGACCTTCACCTATCTCGGCTTCGGTGTCGTCGGCGTGCTGGTCGGCCGGGCGCTCGGGGTCGCGCCATGAGCGCGCTGCGGCTGATCCTGCCGCTTCTCTGCGGCGCGCTGTTCGGGGCCGGGCTGCTGGTCGCGGGGATGACCGACCCGGCCAAGGTGCGCGCCTTCCTCGACCCGTTCGGGGCCTGGGACCCGACGCTGGCCTTCGTGATGGGCGGCGCGGTGGCGGCGATGGCGGTGGCCTGGCGCGTGGCGGGGCGGGTGACCCGTGCCGCCACCGGCGCACCGCTGCCCGGCCCCGCGCCCCGGCAGCTCGATGCGCCGCTCTTCGTCGGGTCGGCGCTGTTCGGGCTGGGCTGGGGGCTCGCGGGCTACTGCCCCGGCCCCGCCGCCGCCTCGGCGCTGATCGCGCCGTGGCCGTTCCTCGCCTTCCTCGCCGCCATGCTCGCCGGCATGGCCGCCGCGCGGCTGGTCCGGTGAGGGTCCTGATCCAGCGCGTGACCGAGGCCGAGGTCACGGTCGCGGGTCGCTCGGTCGGCCGGATCGGCCCGGGGCTGCTGGTGCTGGTCTGCGCGATGGCGGGCGACGATGCGGGCACCGCCGAGCGGCTGGCGGGCCGCGTGGCGCGGCTGCGGATCTTTCGCGACGCGGCCGACAAGATGAACCGCTCGGTGCAGGACGTGGGCGGGGCGGTGCTGGTCGTGAGCCAGTTCACGCTGGCCGCCGACACCCGCACCGGGAACCGCCCCGGTTTCTCGACCGCCGCGCCGCCGGCCGAGGGCGAGCGGCTCTACCTCCACTTTGCCGAGGCGCTCCGCGGGCTGGGCCTGCCGGTCGAGACCGGCGCCTTCGGCGCCGACATGAAGGTTTCGCTGGTCAACGACGGGCCGGTGACGATCTGGATGGACAGCGCCGACCGAGACCGCGCCTAGTCGCCGACCAGCGCGCGGGCGACCTTCTCGATGCCGACCGGCGCCGCCCGCGCGGGCGCGATCCGCGGCGCGGCGTCAAGCGCGGTGCGGACGTCATAGGCCGCCGCGCTCGTCTCGGCCTCCAGCGCCGCCCAGGACAGCGGAACCGCGACCGTGGCCCCGGCTCGCGCGCGGCAAGAAAACGGAGCGATGGCGGTGGCTTGCGTGTCGTTCCTCAACCAGTCGATGAAGATACGCCCCTCGCGCCGGGCCTTGGACATCACCGCCACGTAGCGATCGGGCGCCTCGGCGGCGAGCAGATGCGCGAAGCTGCGGGCGAAGAGCTTGACGACCTCCCACCCCGCGGTGCGGCGCAGGTCGCCGACGACGTGGATGCCCTTGCCGCCGGTCAGCATCGGCCAGGTCGGCAACCCTAGCGCCGCAAGCCGGTCGCGCAGGTCGAAGGCCGCGGCCTTCACCTCGGCGAAGCCCAGCCCCTCGTCGGGGTCGAGGTCGAAGACGATCCGGTCGGGCCGGTCCGGCCGGTCGCGCAGCACCCCGCGGATGTGGTATTCGACGACCCCCATCTGCGCCCCCGCGACCAGCCCCGCGGCCGAGGTGACGTAAAGCGCCGGTTCGTCCTCGCCCGGCAAATCGGTCTGGCCGATCTGGGCCGGAAACCCCTTGCCGGCGTGCTTCTGGAAGAAGCTCTGCCCGCCCATCCCCTCGGGCAGGCGCACCAACGAGAGGGGCCGGTTGGCGCAATGCGCCAGCATCAGCGGGGCGGCGGCGGCGTAGTATTCGGCCAGCTCGCCCTTGGTGACGCCCGGCTCGGGGAAGATCACCCGGTCGGGATTGGTGATGGTGACGCCCGCCACCTTGCGCCCGGCCGTCACCCGCTCGACCCGGACGACGGGCGGCTCAGACGGCGCGGGGGGCGCCATCTTGTCCTCGCGCAGGCCCTGAAAGCTCGCGTGACGCAGGATGCCGCCTGTCGTTTCCTCGGCATAGCGAACCTCGGCCATCAGCACCGGCTCGACCCAGGTCACGCCGCGGGTTTCGCTGCGCGGCACCGCGGCAGGGGCGGTTTTGCGGGTCAGCGGCGCCATGCGCGCGGCGAGGTCCGCCTGCACCTCGGCCGAGAAGCCGGTGCCGACCCGGCCGCGGTAGCGCCAGCCGTCGCCCTCGCGGCTGGCCAGCAGCAGCGAGGCGAAGGGACGCCCGGGGCTGTCGGATTTCGCCCAGCCGATGACGGCAAAGGCGGTGCGGCGGTCACACTTGATCTTGCGCCACGAATCGCTGCGCCCGGCGCGATAGACGCTGGCCGCGCGTTTCGAGACGATCCCTTCGCCCCCCGCCGCGCAGATGGCGGCGAGCGCCGCCGCCCCGTCGCCGGGCAGCGCCACCGACATCTGCAGGATCCCCAGCGGCGGCTGGTCGCCGAGCAGCGCCGAAAGCGCCGCGCGGCGCGCGGTCAGCGGCTCGCGGCGCAGGCTGGCGCCGTCGAGTTCCAGCAGGTCGAAGGCCACGTAGCCGAACGGTCCGCCGTCGGTGATCGCCTGTTGCAGCGCCGCGAAGCCCTGCGCCCCGGCACCCGCGACGATCTCGCCGTCGATCAGCGCCGAACGGGCGGGCAGGCTCGCCAGCACCGGCACCAGCGGCGCGAAGCGGTCGGTCCAGTCGAGCCCGTTGCGGGTGCGGATCACCGGCCCGCCGCGGCCCAGATGCACCAGCCCGCGGTAGCCGTCGATCTTCACCTCATGCAGCCAGTCGTCGCCCTCGGGCGGGTCGGTGACGAGCTTCGCCAGCATCGGCTCGGCCGGTTTCGGCAGCGACAGCGGCTCCGCCGGTTCGAGGGGCACCGCCTTCGCCCCCGCGGCGATGGCGGCGAAATCCCGGCCCGAGGCGATGCTGGTGGTATAGCGCGCCACGGGATCGGGCTGGTGGGCGGCGGCATCCTCGGCCTTGACCATCAGCCAGTTCTCGCGGCCCTTGTCGGCCGGCTTGCCCTTGATCCGCACCAGATCCCAGAGCCCGGTCAGCCGCCGCCCGTAGAGCTGGAAGCGCAGATGCCCCTTGGTCAGGCCGCGGGCGGCATCCTCGACCGGGCGCCAGTGGCCGATGTCCCACAGCATCACCGTGCCGGCGCCGTACTCGCCCTTGGGGATCGTCCCCTCGAAGGTCAGGTAGGGCAGCGGATGATCCTCGGTCCGCACGGCGAGGCGCTTGTCGGCGGGATCGAGCGACGGGCCGCGGGTCACAGCCCAACTGAGCAACACCCCCTCCCACTCGAGCCGCAGGTCCCAGTGCAGGCGGGTCGCGTCGTGGTTCTGCATCGAATAGCGCAGCGCGCCGCCCGAGGGGGTGCCGGGCTCGAACGGCTCGGGCGTCTTCGCGGGGTCGCGCTTGGCGGCGTAGGGCGCGAGGCGGTCCAATCCCGATCAGCCCGCCTTGCGGGCGCGGGGCTTGGCAGCAGGCTTGGCGGGCTTCTCGTCCTCGTCCGCGGCGGCCTTGGCCTTGCTCGCCGGCGGTTTCTTCGCCGCCGTCTTGCCGCCCGAGGCACCTGCCCCCGCCCCGCCCGACGCCTTGAGGCTGTCCTTGAGCGCCTGCATCAGGTCCACGACGTTGTCGGCCGAAGGCCGCTCGCCCGAGGCGGTGACCCGCGGCGCCCGGCCCTTCCGCTTGTCCTCGATCAGCGCCCGCAGCGACTTGTCGTAGTTGTCGGTGAAGGCCGCGGCGTCGAAGGGCGCGGTCTTCTTGTCGATCAGCGCGGTGGCGACCGACAGCAGGTCCGGGTCGGCCTCGTCATCCTCGATGGTGCTGAACAGCGGATCGGCGTCCTTGATCTCGTCGGCGTAGAACAGCGTCTCCATCAGCAGCCCGTCGCCGCAGGGGCGCACCGCGCACAGATGCTCGCGCCCGCGCAGGGTCAGCTGGCCGATCCCGGTCTTCTGCGCCTTGCGCAGCGCGTCGCGGACCACGCGATAGGCGTCCTCGGCCAGATCGTCGGCGGGGACGATGTAATAGGGCTGGTCGTAGTAGAGCGGCGAGATCTCGTTGGTGCCGACGAACTGCACCAGCTCGAAGGTCTTCTTCGTCTCGAGCTTGATCGCATCGATCTCTTCAGGGTCGATCAAAAGGTATTCGTTGTCGCCCAGCGAATAGCCCTTGAGGATCTCGTCGGACGAGACCTTGCCGATGCCGGGCACGGTCTTCTCATAATTCACCGGCTTGCCGGAGGGGCCGTGGATCTGCCGGAACGCGACCCGGCGGCCGGTCTTGGTCGCGGTGTGGATCTCGATCGGGATCGACACCAGCGAGAGCCTGAGCTGCCCCTTCCAGACCGCGCGCGACGCCATGACCGTTCCCCCTCGCAAGATGCCTCGCGCCGAACGCCCCGGCGCCCGGCGCGGTTGCATCGCGCGCACGGGCGGCGCGGGGTCAGACGTCCAGCGTTTCCTCGGCCTTCTCGGCCAGCGCCTCGGCCCGGGCGGCGAGTTCGGCCAGCGCCTCGCCGATGGCCGCGGGGACCACCGGCACCTCGATGCGGGGCGGATTGGCCTTGAGCCGCGCCAGCTCGCGCTCGGCCGCCGCGGCCCGATCCTCGAGCGCCGCGGTGCGGTCGGCGAGCATCAGCCCGGCCAGCAGCAAGAGCCGCGGCTCGGGCATCCGCCCGGCCTGGTCGAGGATCGCCCGCACCTCGGTATCCAGCATCGCCGCCGCGCGTTTGAGCAGCCGCTCCTCGCCCTCCTGGCAGGAGAGCGTGTAGTCCTTGTGGCCGATGGAGAAATCGACGGTGGGCATCAGCGGCGCCCTCCTTCCTGGTCGAGCGGATCGGCGGTCAGGTCTTCGGGAAGTTCATCGGGCAGGTCATCGGTCGGGTCGGCATCCTCGTCGAGCCAGTCCTCGCCCGCCCGCAGCGCGTCGGGGTCGGGGTCCACGATCAGGTCGCGGGGGGTGTCCTGCGGCGGGGTGCGGTCGGTCGGGGTCGGGCTTTCCGGGGCCGGGCTGTCCGGGGCCGCGACGGCGGGCGCCTCATCCGCGGCGGTTGCGACATCCGGGGCGGCGCGCTCCGCGGTGGGCTCGCCACGCACAGGCGCGCGGCTACGGTCCGTCGCGGGGCGCCCGTTCGTGCCGGGGCGGCCCCGCGCGGCCGAGGAATGGCTGCGCGGCGTCGTCGTCACCCCGAGCATCCGGTCGAGCGCGTCGAGGATCTCGCTCATCTGCGCAACCTCCGCCGCCCGCGCCGCGTGCTGGGCCTCGATCTCCGCCTCGAGCGCCGTGCGCACCGGGTCGTCGCCCGCGCCCTCGCCGTCGATCGCCGCGATCAGCGCCCGGTTGGCGCGCGCCAGTTCGTCGTTGGCGGCCGCGAGCCGCGCCGCCTGCTCGCCCGCGCCGGCCAGCCGCTCATGCGCCTCGGCCAGCCGCATCTGCATCGCCTCGAGCGTCGCCGCCTGCCGGTCGCGCAGCGCCGCGATCTCGGCCGAGGGCTCGGCGTCGTCGGGCGATGCCGGGGCGGCAGCGGTGACGGGCGCTGCAACGGCAACCGCGGCGGGCGCGGGCCTGCGGGCGGCACGGTCGAGGCTGTGGTCAAGCCGGTCGAGCGCGGCGCTCAGGCGCCGCTCGGCGGCGGAGATGTCGGTCATGGGACGGTCGGTCCTCTGGCTAGGCAACCCGTTCTCGCAAAGCCGGGCGGTTCTGGCAAGCGCCGGGGCCCCCGCCCCCCGACGCCCGGCTCAGCCGTCCAGCGGCGCCTGCGCCGAGAGCGCGCACCAGACCGCCGGATCGGCGTCGGGCGCCGCCGTGCAGTCGCCGATCCGGTCCAGCGGCTCGACCGACGCCGCGCCTAGCGCCGGCACCGTCACGCGGTAGGCGTGGGGGAAGACGCTGGCGCCGTGATCGTAGGGGGCGAAGCGGGCGTCCGTCTCGACGCACGCCTGCGCGCCGATCCGGTAGCCCGCGCCGGTCAGGATCGCCCCCAGCCGCTCACCCTTGGCGGCGCAGTCGGCGGCATCCTCGGCGGTGCTGAACGACACGTGCGGCGGCTCGCCCGCCGACAGCGTCACCAGCACCAGCACGACCGACAGCGCGCCCGCCACCTCAGACCCCCGCCGCGTCCAGCACCGCGTCGCAGCGGGCGCAGGTCGCGGGATGGTCGTGGGTGCCCACGTCGGGCAGGATCTGCCAGCAGCGCTGGCATTTCTCGCCCTCGGCCAGCTCGAACACCACGCCGATCCCCGGCACCTCGGGCAGGCGGAACGCCTCGGACGGCGCCGGATCGCCCGACAGCCCCACGTCCGAGGTGATGCACACCGCGGCGAAATCGACCGAGCGCAGCGCGGCCAGCGTCGCGGCATCCTCGACATGGACCACCGGCGCCGCCTCGAGGCTCGCCCCGATGGTCTTGTCGGCGCGCCGCAGCTCCAGCGCCGCCGTCACCACCCGGCGGGCGCGGCGGATGCCGTCCCACTTGGCGGCGAGCGCGGGGTTCAGCCACTCCGCCGGCGTCTCGGGGAAGTCGTGCAGGTGCACGCTGTCCTCGTCGGACGGATGGCGCGAGAGCCACACGTCCTCGGCCGTGAAGGGCAGGATCGGCGCGAGCCACAGGGTCAGCCGCTGGAAGAGCGCGTCGAGCACCGTGCGCGCGGCACGACGCCGCGGGCTGGTCGGCGCGTCGCAATAGAGCGCGTCCTTGCGGATGTCGAAGTAGAAGGCCGAGAGATCACCGGTGGCGAAGTCGAAGAGCGCCCGGAACACCCCCTGGAAGTCATAGGCCGCGTAGCCCGCCCGCACCCGGGTGTCGAGTTCCGCCAGCCGGTGCAGCATCAGCGCGTCCAGCTCGGGCATCTCGGCCAGCGGCAGCCGCTCGGCCGCGTCGAACCCGGCCAGCGCGCCCAGCATGAAGCGCATGGTGTTCCTCAGCCGCCGATAGGCGTCCGCGGTGCCTTTCAGGATCTCCTTCCCGATCCGCAGGTCCACCGTATAGTCCGACTGCGCCACCCAGAGCCGCAGGATGTCGGCGCCGTACTGGTCGATCACCTCCTGCGGGGCGACGGTGTTGCCCAGCGACTTGGACATCTTCATGCCCTTCTCGTCGAGCGTGAAGCCGTGGGTCAGCACGCCCCGATAGGGCGCCCGGCCGCGCGTGGCGCAGGCCTGCAGAAGCGAGGACTGGAACCAGCCACGATGCTGGTCGGTGCCTTCGAGGTAGAGGTCGGCGATGCCGTCCGGCGCCCCGTCCGCGCGGTCGCGCAGCACGAAGGCGTGGGTCGAGCCCGAATCGAACCACACGTCGAGGACGTCCATGACCTGCTCGTACTCCGCGGGGTCCACGATCCCGTCGAGGATGCGCTCCTTGAAGCCGTCGCGGTACCAGACATCGGCGCCGTCGCGCTCGAACGCCTCGAGGATGCGGCCGTTCACGCGGTCGTCGCGCAGCAGGAAGTCGGCGTCGTCGGGGCGCGCACCCTTGCGGGTGAAACAGGTCAGCGGCACCCCCCAGGCGCGCTGCCGCGACAGCACCCAGTCGGGGCGGCCCTCGACCATGCTGTGGATGCGGTTGCGCCCCGAGGGCGGGGTCCACGTGACCAGCTCGTCGATCGAGGCGAGCGCGCGGGCGCGGATGGTGTCGCCGTGCGCGTCCATCCCGTCGGCCAGCGGCTTGTCGATCGCCGCGAACCACTGCGGCGTGTTGCGGTAGATCAGCGGCGCCTTGGACCGCCAGCTATGCGGATACGAGTGCTTGAGCTTGCCCTTGGCCAAGAGCGCCCCCTGCCCCGCCAGCGCCTTGATGTTGCTGACGTTGGCCGGGCCTTCCTTGCCGTCGGCGGTGAGGATCGCCTGCCCCCCGAAGACCGGCAGGTCGGCGCGGTAGCTGCCATCGGGCAGCACGTTGTGGGTCATCTTCAGCCCGTGCTTCAGCGCGAGCTGATAGTCGTCGTCGCCGTGGCTGGGCGCGGTGTGGACGAAGCCCGTGCCCGCGTCCTCGGTCACGTGGTCGCCGGGCAGCATCGGGATGTCGCCGTCCCACTCTCCCGCGCCGCCCTCGATGCCGCGATAGGGATGGGCGAGGACCAGCGAGGCCAACTCGTCGGCCGGGACGTCGCGCAGGCGGCGATACATCCCCGGTTCGAGCTTGGCGGCGCGGAACGTCTCGTCGGCCAGCCTGTCGGCCAGCAGGTAGGTGCCGCCGATCCGCGCCATCGAGGCTTCGGGCCGGCCCGTCACCTCGTAGAGCCCGTAGGCGATGCCCGGCCCGAAGGCGACTGCGCGGTTCTGCGGGATCGTCCACGGCGTCGTGGTCCAGATCACCACCCGCGCCCCCAGCAGGTCGGTGCGGATGCAGCCGTCGAGCGGCGTGAACTCGTGCTGCGCCACCACCGGGAAGCCGACCCAGATCATGTGGCTGGTGTGGTCGTGGTATTCGACCTCGGCCTCGGCCAGCGCGGTCTGTTCGACCGGCGACCACATCACCGGCTTCGAACCCTGGTAGAGGCTGCCGTTCATCACAAGCTTCATGAACTCGCCCGCGATCACCGCCTCGGCGTGATAGTCCATGGTCAGGTAGGGGTCGTCCCACTTGCCGGTGACGCCGAGGCGGCGGAACTCGTCCCGCTGCACCTCGACCCAGCCCTCGGCGAAGCGGCGGCATTCCTGCCGGAACTCGACCACGTCCACGGCGTCCTTGTCCTGCCCGCGGGCGCGATAGGCTTCCTCGATCTTCCACTCGATCGGCAGGCCGTGGCAATCCCAGCCGGGCACATAGCGCGCGTCCCGGCCCATCATCTGCTGGCTGCGGGTGATGAAGTCCTTGAGCACCTTGTTCAGCGCATGGCCGATGTGCAGATGCCCGTTGGCATAGGGCGGGCCATCGTGCAGCACGAAGGGCTGCCGGCCCGCGGCGCGCGCGTGCAGCTGGTCATAGACACCGAGCCGGTCCCAGCGGGCCAGCCACTCGGGCTCGCGCTGCGGCAGGCCCGCGCGCATGGGAAACTCGGTCTCGGGCAGAAAGACGGTGCTGCGATAGTCGGGGGCGGCGTGGTCTTCGGTCAGGGTGTCGGCGGGCATCGGGAATCCTCGGGGGCGGGCGCGCTAGGGCAGACGGCAACGGGCAGGCAACGACCCGGCAGGCGCGAGACGCTCACGCCGCCGGGCGGCTAATTCGGGATATCCGGGCCGCGGGAACCATGCCGGGCTTATAGGAACCGCGCCCGGCCCCTGCAAGGCGGGGCGGCGGGGGGGCGGGTGCGTGGGAGCGGGGGGGGCCACGCCGGCACCTGCACCCTGCGAGGCAGCGATGCGGCGGACCCTGCCCTGTGCGAAGCAACCCAAGAACGCCGTGCAGCGGGGCAACCTGCGCTGCCGCTTCCCCAGCCTGTACGGCAGGAAGTGAGACGTAGACACCGTACGGGCCCGCGATGAGTGGGCGCGTCGTGTCCGTTTACCCTGCTGGTTCAATCCGCTCCGCTACCCCGCAAGACGCGCACCCTACGAGACAGTCGCCCGCCGCACCTCCACCAACCACCGCCCGACGCCCCATCCCCGCCACCCAGCCATGCACCCACCGCATGGCACGCGCCACCGATGCGGCAGCCGGATTGCGCCCGTCCCGTCCCCGCCCCAACGTGGCCCGCATGACCGACTCGCGACGCCCCTGCCCCCACCCCGTCCGAAGATGATCGACGTGCCGCCCCGCTCGCGCGCCGCGCTCGTCTCGCAGGCCTGCATCTGCGCGGTGATCGCCGTGTCGCTGGCCGAGATCGTGCACCCTGCCCCGGCCCTCGGCTGGATCGCGGGCGCGGCCATCGCGGTCTATTTCGCGCTCGAGTGGCGGCGCTTCACCCTCGCCTCGTGGGTGCCGGTGGGCCTGTCGGCCGCGCTGCTCGCCCTCGCGCTGGCCCGCGGCGTCGCCCCCGCCGCGATCGAGGACGGGCTGGCGCGCATGGCCTTTCTCGCCTCGCTGCTGGCGCTGCTCGGGATCCTGCGGGTGGTGGCGGGCGACGCGCCGGCGATCGCCGAGGCGGGGCGCTATCTCACCGCCCAGCCGCCGGGGCGGCGCTACCTCGCGCTCGCCTCGGGCGGCAACATCTTCGGGCTGCTCATCAACCTGGGCGGGCTTGCCATCCTGCTCGAGATGGCGGTGCGGGCGCTCGACGCCGACACCCGCGCCTCGGCGGCGGTGCGGGCGGTGCGGCTGCGGCGGATGACCGTGGCGGTGCTGCGCGGCTTCAGCCTGCTGCCGCTGTGGTCGCCCTTCGGCTTCGGGATGAACACGCTGCTGCTGGCCATGCCGGGCCTGAGCTACGCCCGGCTGGGCCCGCCGGGGATCGCGGTAGCGCTGGTGTTCCTGGCCGCGGGCTGGGTGCTCGATCGGGCCACCGCACCGGCGCGCACGCCGGGGGTGACGCCCGCCCACGCCGAGCCCGGCGACCGGGCCGGGCTGATCCGGCTGATCCTGCACGTCGCCGCCCTGGGCGCGCTGGTCTTCGCCATCGGCGAGGTCGCGCGGCAGGATTTCCAGCACGCGCTGCTGCTCGCGGTGCCGGCCTACAGCCTCGGCTGGGCCGCCGTCCTCGGCCGCCACCAGCCGGGCGGGGCGGGCGCCGCCGTCCGCCGCACCGCAGTGATGACCGTGCGCCGCTTCCCCCTCGCGGCCGGCGAGATCGCCATCTTCGCCTCGGCCGGGCTGCTCTCGGTGCTGGCGCTCGAGCTGATCCCGGTCGAGCGGGTGCAGGCGCTGGTCGCCAGCCTCCACGCGAGCGGCGGGGTGGTGATCGTGGCGCTGAACCTCACGCTCTTCGGCCTCGCCAGCCTCGGGATCAACCCGATCATCACCGCCGCGGTGGCGGGCGCGCTGGTCACCCGGCTCGACATCCCCGGCCTCACCGACCTCGCCGCCGCGCTCAGCCTCGCGGGATCCTGGAGCCTGGTGATGATCTTCTCACCCGTCATCACCACCGTCGCCTATGCCGCGGCGCTGGTCGGCCAGACGCCGGTCACGGTCGGGCCGCGCTGGAACGGGGTCTATTGCCTCGCGGGGCTGGCGCTCTGGACCGGGGCGATGGCCGGGCTGGTGACGCTGGGCTGGGTCTGAGCCCCGCCCTTACGCCCGCAGCCCGGCGAAGGTCGCGGGGTCGAGCGAGGTCTGCGCGAAGGTCTCGCCCTCGGTCAGCAGGCTCACCGCGTCATGCGAATGCAGCGATTCCTGGTGGCTGGCGATGATGCGGAAATCCCCCACCCGCGGCTCGGCCTCGAGCTCGCGGGCGAAGGCGCGCACCGCGTCCTCGACGAAGATCGGGTTGGCGGCGTTCAGCTCGGCGAACGCCTGCTCGTCCTCGCGCTTGACCATCACCTGCGTCTCGGTCGCGACCGCCCGGCGGCAGAGCGCGATCATGTCCTCGAACCACAGCTTTTCCTCGCCCAGCATCACCGCCGAGATCCGCGCGACCGAGCGCTGCGAGTGCGGCGTGGCCAACTGCCCGCGCCCCGCCCGCGCGTGCTCGGACAGTTCCAGCGAACAGGGGCAGGTCGAGGAATAGACGTAATCCGCGTGCAGGATGCGCAGCCGCTCGCCGCCCTGGTCCACCATCTCGAGCGCGAGGTCGTAATACTGCCACCCCTCGAGCCCCGAGCGCAGCGAGCCGACCCGCATCGGATAGGACAGCCGCATCTGGATGCGCGCGTCGAAGGCGTCGAGGTGGTCCTTGTAGTCCGACAGCGCCGCCGCCATCACGCCGAGCGAGAACTGCTTGTCGGCGTGGGCATAGAAGGACCGCATGATACGGCTCATGTTGATGCCCTTGCGGTCCGCCTCGAGGCTGACGGTGCCGGTGACGCTGGTTTCCAGCGTGATCTCGCCGCCGTCCTTCTGGCGGTAGCGGATCGGCAGGCGGAAGTTCGAGATGCCGACGTGCTGGATCGCCTTGCGGGCGCCGACGATCAGGCTTGCCGGGCCGTTCTGCAGGTCGGGCAGGCTGGCGCGATAGGCCTCGTCCACGCGGAAATCGGCCGGATAGTCGCGGCGCAGCGCCGGATAGGCGGGGGGCGGGGTGGGCGAGGTCTGGGTCATCGGCGCCTCGGGCGGTTCGGACGGTCCCGATATGGGGCCGCCGCGGGCGAAATCAAAGCGGCAGAGGCGCTTTGGACAAGGGCCGCCGCGCGGGGCGGCCCCGACTCAGCCGATCGCGCCGAGGATGTCGGCGGCCAGATCGTCCGCGTGTTCCAGCCCGACCGACAGGCGGATCAGCCCCGGCCCGATCCCCATCGCCGCGCGGTCGTCCTCGGACAGGCGCTGGTGGGTGGTCGTCGCCGGGTGGGTGGCGATGGACTTGGCGTCGCCGAGGTTGTTCGAGATCGACACCAGCGCCATCCGGTTCAGCGCCGCGAAGGCGGCCGCCTTGCTGCCGAGGTCGAGCGCGATCATCGTCCCCCCCGACCCCATCTGCCGCATCGCCAGCGCGTGCTGGGGATGGCCGGCAAGGCCCGGATAGATCACCCGCACCCCCGCACCCTCAAGCGCCTGCGCCAGCGTCAGCGCCGTGTCCGCCATCGCCCGCACCCGCAGCTCGAGCGTCGAAAGCCCGTTCAGCATGATCCAGGCGTTGAAGGGGCTGATCGCCCCGCCGGTGTGCTTGAGATAGGGCTCGGCCACCTCGCGCACGAACTGGCGGGTGCCGCAGATCACCCCGCCGAGCGCCCGCCCGCCGCCATCGACGTGCTTGGTTGTCGAATAGATCACCACGTCCGCGCCCTGATCGACGGCGCGCGAGAAGACCGGCGTGGCGAAGACGTTGTCCGCCACCACCAGCGCGCCCGCCGCATGGGCGATGTCGGCGATGCCCGCGATGTCCATCACCTCGAGCGTCGGGTTCGAGACCGTCTCGAAGAACACCGCCCGCGTCCCCGGCGTGACTGCCGCCCGCCACTGGTCGAGGTCGGTGCCGTCCAGCAGCACCACATCGACCCCGAAGCGCTTGAGGATGTCGAGCACATAGAGGCACGACCCGAAAAGCTGCCGCGCCGCCACGATCCGCTCGCCCGGCCGCGCGATCGCCATCAGCGCGCCGTTGACCGCGGCCATCCCCGAGGCGGTGGCAAAGGCATCCTCGGTCCCCTCGAGGCTCGCCATCCGGTCCTCGAACATCCGGCTCGTCGGGTTGCCGTAGCGGGCATAAATGAACTCGTCCGGCCCCGACTTGATGAACCGCGCCTCGGCCTCCTCGGCGCTAGCGTAGGCGAAGCCCTGGGTCAGGAACAGCGCCTCGGCCATCTCGCCGTACTGGCTGCGGCGGATGCCGGCATGGACCGCCCGGGTGCGGGGGTGCCGGGCGGACGCGGGGCGCGGGGGGGAATCGGAGTTCTCGGCCATGGCCGCGGAATACGCCCGGCGCGGAAAAAGCGCAACGTGGCCGCCGCGTCGCTCTTGACGCCGACGCGGCGTGCCCTAAGTCGCGTCGGGACCGGGCCCCTCTGGCGATCTTGGCGGATCGTGATGTCGGTCGCATCACCTCAACCGCCGCAAGGCCCGCCGCAAAGGATCGCCACCCGTGGATTTCCTGACTTCAACCATGTTTCTCGGCCAGCCCGTCTGGATGTGGGCCGTCTTCCTCACCGCCGTGGTGGTGCTGCTGGTGCTCGACCTCGGCGTCCTGAACCGCGGCAACCGCGAGATCGGGGTGCGCCGCAGCCTGATGCTGTCGGCGATGTACATCGCCCTCGGGCTCGGCTTCGGCGGCTTCGTCTGGTGGCAGATGGGCCAGCAGCCCGCGCTCGAATACCTCACCGGCTTCGTGGTCGAGAAGTCGCTGGCGATGGACAACGTGTTCGTCATCGCGATGATCTTCGGCGCGCTGGCGATCCCGCGGCAGTACCAGCACCGGGTGCTGTTCTGGGGCATCCTCGGCGTGATCGTCCTGCGCGGCATCATGATCGGCGTCGGCGCGACGCTGGTCGCGCGCTACGAGTGGATCCTGCTGGTCTTCGCCGTCTTCCTGATCGCCACCGGCATCAAGATGCTGCTGTCCTCGGGGGACGAGGATCACGACGTGGGCCAGTCGCGCATCCTGCGCTGGCTCAAGCGCAACCTGCGCGTCACCTCGCGCCTGCATGGCGAGCGCTTCTTCGTCCGCCGCGCCGATCCCCGCCCCGGCCGCCGCGGCAAGACCCTGCTCTTCGCCACGCCGCTGTTCCTCGCACTGGCGATGGTCGAGATCGCCGACGTGATCTTCGCCGTCGACAGCGTGCCCGCGATCTTCGCGATCACCACCGACCCCTACATCGTCTACACTTCGAACATCTTCGCCATTCTCGGGCTGCGCGCGCTCTACTTCGCGCTTGCGGCGATCATCCACCGCTTCGCCTATCTCAAGCAGGCGCTGGCCGTGCTGCTGGTGTTCATCGGCGGCAAGGTGATCGTGGCCGAGATGCTGGGGATCGAGAAGGTGCCGCCGTCGGTGTCGCTGTCGGTGACCTTCGTGATCCTCGCCGCGGGCGTCGCCTACTCGCTGTGGCGCACCCGCGGCGCGGCCCACGCGGAGCTGACGAACAAGGCGTGAACACCGCCCTTTCGTTGCGAGGCTGAACGGCCTATGTTGGCGTCATGAGCCAGTTCGACGACGCCGACGCCTTCGAGGCCGCAGCCGCCCGCGCCCCCGCCCCCCGCCCCTCGCTCAGCGCGCGGGCGATGGGGATCGGGGCGCAGGCGGCGCCCGCCTATCTCGACGGGCTGAACCCCGCGCAGCGCGCCGCGGTCGAGGCGCTGGACGGCCCGGTCCTGCTGCTCGCCGGCGCCGGCACCGGCAAGACCCGCGCGCTCACCACCCGCATCGCGCATCTTCTGACCCAGGGCCGGGCCACGCCGGGCCGCATCCTCGCCGTGACCTTCACCAACAAGGCCGCGCGCGAGATGAAGGCACGGATCGCCAAGCTCCTGGGCGAGACGATCGAGGGGATGCCGTGGCTCGGCACCTTCCACTCGGTCAGCGTCAAGATCCTGCGCCGCCACGCCGAACTCGTGGGCGTGGGCGACCTGCACCTGAAGTCGAGCTTCACCATCCTCGACACCGACGACCAGCTGCGGCTGCTCAAGCAGCTCATCGCCGCCGAGAACATCGACGAGAAGCGCTGGCCGGCGCGGATGCTGGCCGGGCTCATCGACGACTGGAAGAACCGCGCCCTCACCCCCGGCCGCGTCCCCGCGTCCGAGGCGCACGCCTACGACGGCAAGGGCGTCGCGCTCTACACCCAGTACCAGCGCCGCCTGATCGAGCTGAACGCCACCGACTTCGGCGACCTGCTCTTGCACTGCGTGACGATCTTCCAGGCCCACCCGGACGTGCTCGCGCAGTGGCAGGACCGCTTCCGCTACATCCTCGTGGACGAATACCAGGACACCAACGTCGCCCAGTATCTCTGGCTGCGGCTGCTCGCGGCCGGGCACCGCAACATCTGCTGCGTGGGCGACGACGACCAGTCGATCTACGGCTGGCGCGGCGCCGAGGTCGGCAACATCCTTCGCTTCGAGACGGATTTCCCCGGCGCCCAGGTGATCCGGCTGGAACAGAACTACCGCTCGACGCCGCAGATCCTCGCCGCCGCCTCGGGCCTCATCGCCGCCAACAAGGGCCGGCTGGGCAAGACGCTCTGGACCGACGCCGAGCCGGGCGAGAAGGTCCGCCTCATCGGCCACTGGGACAGCGAGGCCGAGGCCCGCTGGATCGGCGAGGAGATCGAGGCCTTCCACGGCGGCCACCGCCATTCCGTTGGCCGCCGCAGCCTCAACGACATCGCCATCCTCGTGCGCGCCGCCCACCAGATGCGGGCCTTCGAGGACCGCTTCATGACCATCGGGCTGCCCTACCGCGTGATCGGCGGCCCGCGCTTCTACGAGCGGCTCGAGATCCGCGACGCGATGGCCTATTTCCGCCTCGCCGTCTCGCCCACCGACGACCTCGCGTTTGAGCGCATCGCCAACACCCCCAAGCGGGGCTTGGGCGACAAGGGCTTGCAGACCATCCAGCGGGTCGCCCGCGCCGAGGGGCTGTCGCTGCTGCAGGGGGCCGCGGCGGCGGTCGCCTCGGGCGATCTGGGCGGCAAGGCCGCGGCCCAGATGCGGCTCTTCACCGAGGCGATGGGCCGCTTTCACGCCGACGCGCTCGGCAGCCGGGTGAGCCATGTCGAGCTGGCCGAGCGCATCCTCGACGAGACCGGCTACACGGCCATGTGGCAGGCCGACAAGTCGCCGGACGCGCCGGGCCGCCTCGACAACCTCAAGGAACTGGTCAAGGCGCTGGAAGAGTTCGAGAACCTGCAGGGCTTCCTCGAGCACGTCGCACTGGTGATGGACGCGGCCGAGGGTGAGCAGGCGGAAGAGGTGTCGATCATGACGCTGCACGCCGCCAAGGGCCTCGAATACCCCATCGTCTTCCTGCCGGGGTGGGAGGACGGGCTGTTCCCCAGCCAGCGCAGCATGGACGAATCGGGCCTGAAGGGCCTCGAGGAAGAGCGGCGGCTCGCCTATGTCGGCCTGACCCGGGCCGAGGACCTCGCCACCATCAGCTTCGCCGGCAACCGGCGGATGTACGGCCAGTGGCAGTCGTCGCTGCCCTCGCGCTTCATCGACGAGCTGCCCGAGGATCAGATCGAGGTGCTGACGCCCCCCGGCCTCTACGGCGGCGGCTACGGCGCGGCGGCGCAAGGCTTCGGGCAGCCCTTCACCCCCTCGGCCATGCACGACCGCGCCAGCCGCGCCGACGTCTACAACTCGCCCGGCTGGAAGCGGATGCAGGAGCGCGCGGCGGCCCGGTCCGCGCCGACCCACCGCACCCCGATCGTCATCGACGCGACCCCGGGCGAGCGCTTCGCCGTGGGCGAGCGGGTGTTCCATCCGAAGTTCGGCACCGGCACGGTTCAGGGCATCGCCGAGGACACGCTGACGGTCGAGTTTCCCGCCGGCTTCAAGACCATCAAGGCGGCCTACGTCCAGCCCGCCGCCGAGGCCGCCCGCGACATCACCCCATCGGACGACGTGCCGTTCTGAGTCGCCGCCGCGAAGGCTGCCGCCCCGCCGCCCCGCCGAGTCGCGGCATCGCCCACCGGACGGCCCCGCTGGCTCAACCCGATCCGCTGACGGCTCTGCGGGGGTCCCACACCCCCGAATCCCCCTGCCCGCCGGTCAGCCGCCCCGCCCCCCTCGGGCTGGACCCAAATATCCCGGGGTCCGGGGCAGCGCCCCGGCCGGCGCCGCCGCTCGCCGCTTCCGCTTGCCCCTTGGCCACGCTTGCGCGAAAACCCCCGCCATGACCGATCGCACCCCCGCCTCCGCCCCGCGCGCGCCCCTGCCCCACAGCCTCAAGCTGGCGCTCGACTACGGCCCGCTCGTGGCCTTCCTCGTCGTGTTCCTGCTCTACCGTGACCGCACCGTGCACTGGGGCGGGCAGAGCTATCCCGGGCTGATCGTCGCCACGCTGGTCTTCGTGCCGCTGACCATCGCCGCCAACGCCGTGCTCTGGGCGCGCACCCGCAAGCTTTCGGTCATGCAGCTCGTCACGCTGGTGATCGTGGTGATCTTCGGCGGGCTGACGATCTGGCTCAACGACGAGCGCTTCATCAAGATGAAGCCCACCTTCATCTACCTGCTGCTGGCCGGGATGCTCGGCCTCGGCCTCGTGCTGCGTCGCAACTGGCTGGCGCTGGCGATGGGCGAGATGGTGCCGCTCGCCCCCGAGGGCTGGCGCCGGCTGACCCTCAGGATGACCGGGCTGTTCCTGACGCTTGCGGTCCTCAACGAGATCATCTGGCGCACCCAGTCCGACACCACCTGGGTGCTGTTCAAGACCGTGGGTCTGATCGCGCTGACCTTCGTCTTCCTGATGGCCAACGTCCCGCTGATCCAGCGTTACGCGCTGATCCCCGAGGAGAACGCGGGCGAGGACGGCACCCCGCCCGCACGGTGACGAACGGTCGTTTCGGCGCGGGCGCGCTGGCCGGCCGAGGTCACGGTGAGAAATCCTGCAAGCGCCGTTCATGCCCCCTTGCGCACCCCCGGCCTAGCGGCTAAATCGCCCCGCACGGTCCGAGACGGACCACCGGCGCTGTGGTAGCTCAGTGGTAGAGCACTCCCTTGGTAAGGGAGAGGTCGAGAGTTCAATCCTCTCTCACAGCACCATCCTCCCTTGAGATTGCAGCGAAATCTGGTTGCTCCAAGGGGAGCAGTCGCCGTGTCGGCAGACCCTGCGACCGACGGGCCGATCCAGTCGGCGAAGGTCCAGACAGGATGCACCGGGGCACTCGGACAGAGGTCCACTTTTGAATCTGCCGAGGCCAGTGGGTTCTGTCGGTCACGTCTCAATCGGGGCGGGATCTCGGGCGCTGCCGATCCGCTTACCGGATCCCTTCAATGGAAATCCCGGGACGACGGCAGGATGCGGGCGTCGCGGGGATGGCCGAGCCGCGGGGTCGGCAGGCGCCGCGGGGTTTCCCCCGCGAGGCGCCCCAGCACGTCCGAGCGGTCACGCAGGTCGTGGACCACGATATGCGTCACCCCGTCGCCGCGCTGGATCGTTCCGCGGACGTCCATCAACCGGGCAGTCATGGCGACCTTGCGGAAGCGCTCGAACATCTTCGGCCACAGCACGAGGTTGGCCACCCCTGTCTCGTCCTCTAGGGTGATGAAGCACACGCCCTTGGCGCTTCCGGGGCGCTGGCGGATCAGCACCAGCCCGGCCAGCCGGACCTCGCCACGGTCGCGGACCCGCGCCAGCCCCGCTGCCGACACGTAGCCCTGGGCGCTGAGCGAAGCTCGCAGGAAACGCATGGGATGCGCCTTCAGCGACAGCCGCAGCGTCTGGTAGTCGGCCACCACATGCTCGCAGACCGGCATCGCGGGCAGCACCACGCCGGCCTCGGCCCCTTCGTCAAAGGCCTCTCCCCCGTCCCCGGCACCCGCCTCGGGGGCGCTGAACAGCGGCAGCGGCGGTGCGTCCTTGAGCGCCCGCGCCTCCCACAGCGCCCCACGTCGGTCGAGCCCCATCGAACGGCAGGCATCGGCCGCTGCGAGCAGCCGGATCGCCCGCCGGTCGAGCGCCGCCCGTGCCTTGAGGTCGGCCATCCCCGCGAAGGGCGCCTCGCGCGCGGCGACAAGGCGGTGGGCGGCCGCCTCGGGCAGCCCGTCGATCTGGCGCAGCCCCAGCCGCAGGGCAAAGCCGCCCGGGCACGAGGCGGGTTCGAGCGTGTTGTCCCAGTCGCTGAAGTTCACGTCGGGGGCGCGGGTCTCGACCCCATGCTCGCGCGCGTCGCGCACGATCTGGGCCGGGGCGTAGAACCCCATCGGCTGGCTGTTCAGCAGCGCCGCGGCGAAGGCGGCCGGGTAATGGCACTTCAGCCAGGCCGAGACATAGACGAGATGGGCGAAGGCCGCGGCATGGCTTTCGGGAAAACCGTATTCCCCGAAGCCCTTGATCTGGTTGAAGCAGCGGGCAGCGAACACCGGATCGTAGCCGCGCTCGATCATCCGGCTGACCATCTTGTCCTGCAACTGCTCGATGCTGCCGCGCGAGCGGAAGGTAGCGAGCGCCCGGCGCAGCTCGTTCAGCTCGGCCGGGTCGAAGCGGGCGGCGACCATGGCGATCTTCATCGCCTGCTCCTGGAAGATCGGCACCCCCTTGGTCCGCTGGAGGATGTCGCGCAGCTCGTTCTGGGGATACTCGGGGCCGGGGGTGGGATAGTCCTCAACCTCCTGCCCGTTGCGGCGGCGCAGGTAGGGGTGGACCATATCGCCCTGGATCGGGCCGGGGCGGACGATGGCGACCTCGATCACCAGGTCATAGAACTCGCGCGGCTTGAGCCGCGGCAGCATGTTCATCTGCGCCCGGCTTTCGACCTGGAACACCCCCACGCTGTCGGCCCGGCAGAGCATGTCGAAGGTCGCGGTATCCTGTTGAGGGACGGTGGCGAGGGTCAGCGCGCGGCCGTGATGGGCGGCGATCAGGTCGAAGCATTTGCGGATGCAGGTCAGCATTCCCAGCGCCAGCACGTCCACCTTGAGGATGCGCAGCTCCTCGATGTCGTCCTTGTCCCACTCGATGAAGCTGCGGTCTGGCATGGCGCCGTTGCCGATCGGCACCGTCTCGGTCAGCAGCCCCTCGGTCAGGATGAAGCCGCCGACGTGCTGGCTGAGATGGCGCGGCATCCCGATCATCTGCTCGGCAAGCTTGATGACGCGGGCCAGATAGGGGTCGCGCAGGTAAAGCCCGGTCTCGGCGGCGTGGCCGAGGTCGTCGCCCCAGCTGCCCCAGACGGTGTTGGCCAGCGCACTCGTCACGTCCTCGGTCAGCCCCATCGCGCGCCCGACCTCGCGGATGGCGCTGCGGGGACGATAGTGGATCACCGTCGCGCACAGCCCGGCCCGGTCGCGGCCGAAGCGATCGTAGATGTGCTGGATCACCTCCTCGCGCCGCTCATGCTCGAAATCGACATCGATGTCGGGCGGCTCTTCACGGTCCTCGCTGATGAAACGCTCGAACAGCAGGTTGCTGGTGGCCGGATCGACCGGGGTGATGCCCAGCACGTAACACACGGCCGAGTTCGCCGCCGACCCCCGCCCCTGGCACAGGATGCCCTGCCCGCGCGCGTAAAGGACGATGTCGTGGATGGTGAGGAAATACTGGGCGATCCGCTTGCGGCCGATCAGGGCCAGCTCCATCTCGATCGTGGCCCGGACCGCCTCGGGCACGCCCGCGGGATAGCGTGCGGCGGCGCCCGCCCAGGTCAGCTCGGTCAGGTACTCCTGTGGTTCGCGCCCGGGCGGCGCAGTTTCGCGCGGGTATTCGTAGCGAAGCTCGGTCAGGGTGAAGCGGCAGGCATCGGCCACCGCGCGGGTGGCAGCTATAGCGTGCGGCCAGCGCGAGAACAGGCGAGCCATCTCGGCCGGGGACTTGAGGTGCCGTTCGCCGTTGGGGGCAAGCAGCAGCCCGGCACGGTCGATGGTGGTCCTTTCGCGGATGCAGGTCATCACGTCCTGCAGCGGGCGGCGGTCGGGGGCGTGGTAATGCACGTCGTTGGTGGCAAGGATCGACAGCCCCGCCGCCCGCGCCGCCCGGTCCAGCCGGTTGATCCGCGCCACGTCGTCGCCGCGGTATAGAAAGCTCGCCGCCACATGGCGGAGCGTCGGCAGCCGCGCCGCGAGGTTCGGCAGCACCGCCAGATCATCGCCAGGCAGCCAGATCAGTTGCACCCCCTCGGAATGGGCGGCGAGGTCATCCAGCGTCAGGTCGCAGACCCCCTTGGCCTGCCAGTCCCCTGCCGCGTTGCGCATCCGCCCTCGCGAGATCATCGCCGACAGACGCCCATAGGCGGCCCGGTTGGTGGGATAGGCAAGAAACCCCGTCCCGCAGGTCAGCACGATCCGCGCCCCGATCACCGGCCGCAGTCCGGCGATGCGCGCGGCCGCGTGCAGCCGCACCACCCCGGCGAGGCTGTTGAGGTCAGCAATCCCCAGCGCGTCGTGCCCCAGTGCGTGCGCGGTTGCGACCAGTTCGTCAGCCTGGCTCGCCCCACGCAGGAACGAGAACGCGCTCGTCACCCCCAGCTCGACGAAGGGGGCGCCTCGGGCGGGGGGGGAGAACGCGCCGCTGAGCCGGCGCCGGGCGGGGCTGTCGTTCTGGGGCATCAGGCGAACACCCCGTGCAGGAACCACCGCGGCGCGCCGCCGCGTCCGTCGCCCGGCATCCCCTCGCGGAAGATCCAGAGCCGGCGGCCGTGCTCGTCCTCGATGCGGAAATAGTCGCGCAGCCGCACCCCGGGCCGGTCGCGCCACCACTCGGGGGCGATGCGCTCGGGCCCCGCAAAGCGGGCCGCGCGCAGGGTCTGGCGACGCCAGACGAACTGCGCGGGCGGCCCGTCCGGGACGGCGTAGAGGACGCGGATCTCTTCGGGCGGGTCGAAGAGGCGGATGGGACGCGGCGAGAGCGGCGGCGCGGCAGGGAGGGGCGGAGAGGCCGCCGCCGGGGTGAGGGGGGGAGCAACGGCCGCGAGGGTGGGGGCCGGGCGCGCAGGGGGCGGGGCGGGGCGGGTGACAGAGCGCAAGGGTGAGGCGGGATCGGCCGCCGGGTCCGACGACCTGCCCGTCGGCAGCCCCGGTTCGGGGCTGGGGTTGCCCTCCGCTCGGGAGGCGGGGCACGGGTCGGTCTGGGGAGCGTCCGGAAACGCGCTGTGAAAGGTCGCCTGGCGTGGACCGGTCTGGCACGGGTTGTTTTTAGAGGCAGGTGACGGCGCCGCGTCGGGTTCGACCTTCGGCCGGGGGACCAAACACAGGCCACTCGGGCGGGCGGGGGATGAAACCGAAAAACGCTCCGAACGCGCGTCTGAAGCGTGAACCGCCCGGGCATCCGCCTGCCCCTTACCCGCGATCACGGGAGGGGAGCCGTCTCGGAAAGCCTCGTTTGCTTCTTCGCGCTTCGCCGGACTTTCTGCCTCTGGCGCGGTATCGGATGACACCTTCTGTGCTGTGCCGGGAAAGAGTTGAACCACCCCTACGGTGACCCGTGCCGTCGGCCCTTGTGCCAACCGGACTTCGGCCTGCCCTTCGCGCACGATCACCTGAAAGGGGAAGCTCCGAACGGCCTCACAGCCTTCCTCGCCCTTCGCCTGACTTTCTGACTGTCGCACCGCATCGGACGACACCAGCTGCGCCTTGCCGGACACGGGTTTAGCAGCCCTGAGGGTTACCTCCTGAGCCGCAAGCCACCTTGCGATCCTGACTTCAGCCTGACCACTGCGCACCATGGCCCGAGAGGCGCCATCACGGATTGGCTCGCAGCCTTCCTCGCGTTTCGCCTGTCCCGCTGTCTCTCGCGTCGTGTCGGATGACACCGGCGGGGCCCCGCTTGGCACCACGCGCAGAGCCGCCCCGATGCCCCCCAGTGCCGTCGGCCCTTGCCCCAACCCGGCTTCAGCCTGCCCGCCGCGCACGATCGTTGGCGAGGGGCGGTCTCGGAGCATCTCGCAGCCTTCCTCGCGCTTTGTGCTCCCTCTTGCCTCTCGCGCAGTATCGGACAGCACCTTCTCCACGCCGCCACCCGTCACAGCTTGAGCCGCGCCGACGTTTCCGTTCTGCGCCACCAGCCGTGGTGCTCCATCAACGCACCGCGGCGCGGGCGCCACACCCCCCACCTTCCTCCCCTTCCCCTCCCCCGCCCCCCCGCCAACATCCAGCGGCCCCCCGGGCCCCTCGGCGCGCTCGGGGATGTGGCTTTCGCGGGCGACGGGGCAACTGATCGGGCCGGGGCCGAAGCGCGCCGTCAGCCGGTCCACCAGCCGCGCCAGTTCCAGCGCATGGTCCTGGCCCTCGGCGTCCAGCCGCGGCTGCGCCGGCTCGAGCGGTTCCGTCGCCAGCGCCGTCAGGGTGATGAGGTCGAAGCCGTAGCCCGGGTCGAGCCGGTCCAGCCGGTCGCCCCAGAGGCGCAGCAGATGCGCCGCCTCGCGCGAGGGGGCGGCGCAGCGGGCCACCACGTCGCGGCGCTCGCCGTCCACGCGGAACACCGACAGGCGCAGCCGCCGGCAGCCCTGGTCGCGGGCCGCCATCGCCGCGCAGACCTCGGCGGTCAGGCCCGGCAGCCAGTCGCGCGGGTCCATCACCGGCTCGGCCAGCCGGGCCACGGCCTGAAACAGCGGCGGCGGCTCGGGGGCGCCCACCGGCTCGGCCAGCGCGCCGCGCAGCTGGTCCAGCCGGATCAGCGGGTTGTCCTCGCGCGGGGCGCGGTTGAAGCGGCGCATCAGCGACAGCCGCGGGATCGCCGCCAGCGCCGCCACGGTCTTGAGCCCCAGCCGGCCGAGCAGCAGGCAGGTCTCGGCCGAGAGCCGCAGCGCCTCGACCGGCAGCGGGTCGAGATCGGCAAGGTCGTGGCAGACCGCCCGTTCGGGCCCGAACCGCGCGAGCGCCCAAGCCGCCCCCCAGCCGGGTGCCACCGCCACCCGCGCGGTCAGCCCGGCCGAGGCGAAACGGCCCTGGATGTCGGCCAGCATCGCCGGCTCGCCCCCGAAGAGATGCGCGACCCCGGTGGTGTCGATCACCATCCCCGCGGCGCCGTCGGGGGCCGACAGCGGCCCCCAGCGCCGCGCCCAGTGGACCAGCCGGGCCAGCGCCGCGGCATCCTCGGCCGGGCGGGCCTCGTCGATCCGCAGCCCGGGGCAGAGCGCCGTGCTGGCCGTCACCAGCGCCCCGCGCCGCACCCCGCCCTGGGCGGCGGCGCGGTTGGCGTCGTGGATGACCTGCCCCTTCGGACCCGGCGCCGAGAGCGCCACGGGCAGGTCAGCGGGCCAGTCGGGATGGGCCCGCTGCCAGCGCTCCATCGCCAGCGAGGGCAGAAAAATCGAGACGATCCGCCGCCCGGTCATGGCGCACCACCCAAGTCCCCGGCTGCCCGTCGCGGCAGCGGAAGAGCTCGGCCCGCCAGCGCGGGTCGCCGGGCGCAAAGGGGTCGTCGGGATCGGGCGCCGAGGGCAGGCTGGTGATCCGCCAGCGCTGCCGCGCGGCGCTCGGCTGGGCTGAGGCGCGGTGCCGGATCAGCCAGCACACCCGCCCCGCCCGCTCGGCCCTGAGCGCCAGCCGCCGGGTGGCGGTGAAGCTCAGCGCCGGAGGGTCGCCGTGGATCTCGCCCACCACGGCGGCGAGGGGGGCAGAGAGCCCGTCCTCCATCGCCGCCAGCACGTCCACCGGGCGCGAGAGGTCCAGCCGCAGCAGCCGCCGCCCCATCCCGGCGAGGCACGGCACCCCATGCTCGCGCCGCGCCATGCGGTCCTGCGCCCAGAGCACCAGCCCCGGCGGCAGCGACGCCAGCGCAAAGCCGATCGCCCCGGCATCGAGGGGATGGGCCGAGAACGCCTCGGACAGCGTCGGCACGGTGAGCGCCGGGGCGTGCGGCTGCGTCTGGCCGGAGACCAGGGCCCCGCCGGTCGGCAGAGCCGGCGGGGTCGGAAGCAGCGGCCGCGGCCCGGCCTGCGGGGGAAAGGTGATCGGGATCATGCATGGCAACGGGAACGGATGTTCTTTCTTTGTTCTCGTCCTTGCGGGTCGATTCGTCAACCTCTGTGTAGGAGGGCGGGGAAATTGGAGGGGGACGACTTCGGCGGAAGAGGGTCAGGCGCCTGAGCGGTCGGGCCGAAGGAGGGCCCCAGACAGAGGCTTGAACGGAGAAGCTCAGGGCACGCCCACCTTGACGGTCGAGGGCATAGGGAGAGGTCCAAGCGGAGCCGCGGGCAAAGCCAGCGGTAAAGTCATGGAGAACGCTAGGGAAGGCCGAAAGGCCCCGCTGCAAAGGCCGAGCGCCCCTCGGCGCGCGCGCCCGCAGCTTCTCTCCTTCCGGGGGCGCCCCCCCTCACCACAACGCCGCCACCCCCTTCGCCTGCGCGAGCAGCATCCCCGCCTCCTGCGGCAGGATCATCAGCGCCGTCGCCCAGGCATCGGCGCGGGCGCAGCTGTGGGCGAGCACCGTCACCGCGGACACGCCCTGCGCGGGCAGCCCGCTGCGCGGGTTCATCGTGTGCGACACCCGCCGCCCGCCGACCTCGACGAAATGCCGATAATCCCCCGACGAGGCGAGGGCGGTGCCCGCGATCTCGATCATCCCGCGGGCGGCGCGGCGGCCGGGCTCGGGGTGCTCGACCGCCACCCCCCAGGGGCGGCCGTCGGGGCGGGTGCCCAGCGCCACCAGCTCACCGTCGAGCCCGAGCAGCGCCTGCCCGACGCCCATCGCCCGCGCCACCCCGGCCATCGCATCGACCGCGTGGCCCTTGGCGATCCCGTCGAGCGTCAGCGTCAGGTCGGCGTGCTTGCGCGCCCGGCCGCGGGCGGGGTCCAGCTCCAGCGCCTGCGCGGTGGCACCGGCCGCGCGCGGCGGGGCCGACATCGCCGCCGGGCGCACCGCGCCGCGCGCGGCGCCGAAGCCCCAGGCCGCGGCCAGCCCGCCCATGCCGATGTCGAAGAGCCCGCCCGTCTCGCGCCCCATCTCGAGCGACAGGGCCAGCAGCGCCAGCAGCCCCTCCGGCAGCGCCACCCACGCCCCGACCGGGGCGGCGTTGAGGCGGCAGAGGTCGCTGTCGGGGCGCCAGAGGCTCGCCTCGGCCTCGACCCGCTCGACCGCGGCGGCGAGCGCCGGCCCGAGACCGGGGGGCGGGTCGGCCAGCCGCGCGGTCCAGCGGCTGCCCATCGCCGGGCCGGAGAGGGTGACGAGATCAGTAGGTGTCCTCGACATAGCGCCCCTCTGCCTTGAGCGCGGCGACCGACAGCCCCGCGGGCCTCAGCGCCGCGTCGAGTTCGGCCGCCACCGACTGGCCCATCGCCACGCTGCCGCAGACCAGCACCCGCGCGCCGCGGCCGATCTGGTCGCGCAGCCGCGCGGCATCCTCGCGCAGCCGGTGCTGGACGTGGCCGCGCTCGGCGCCCCGGGCGGCACGGCTGACGGCGGTCCTGAGGCGGGTCAGCCGCCCCTCGGCCTGCCAGCGCCCCAGCTCTTCGGCGTAAAGGAAATCCGACGCCGGGTCGCGCAGCCCAAAGTAGAGCACCCGCTCGGCCCCCGGCGCGGCGCGGCGCAGCAGCCCGGCCATCGGCCCGATGCCGCAGCCGGCCGAGATCATCACCAGCGGCGCAGGGGCGGCGCGGAAGGCGGGGTTGGCGCGGGTGAAGCCGCGCAGGCGGTCGCCCGGCTGCAACCCGTGCAGGAAGGTCGAGCAGACCCCGCCCGGCACCTTGCGCACGCAGATCTCGACGAAGCCGTCGCGGGCCGACGAGGCGAGCGAGTAGAACCGAGGCGCGCTCGCCCCCGGGGCCATGACGGCCAGCAGGTCGCCGGCCTCGAACCGCGGCCCGCCGAGCCAGCGCGGCCGCACCGCAAAGCGCAGGATCGCGGTCGGGGCCTGCACCGCCTCGCCATAGTCGCGGCGCGAGATCAGCCGCAGCCCGTGCAGCCGCGGCAGCGCGGGGCGATGCTCGGGCGCGATGGGCAGCGCCAGCGCGCGGCCCAGCGCCCGCCCCCAGGCGGCAAAGGCCGCCGGCGACTGCGCGTCAACCCGGTCGAGCGGCAGCAGCGCCGGCCAGCCGCGCGCCTCGAGCGCCGCCGCGACCGTCTCGGCATAGGCGCAGAAGCGGGGGAAGGCGCGGTCGCCGAAGCCCAGCACCGCGACCGGCAGCGGCTTGAGCCCGTCGAGGCGGTCGAGGAACCGCCGCGCCGAGGCCGGCGCCACCCCGTCGCCGTAGGTCGCGGCCATCACGATGAGCGCCCGCGCCCGCGGCATCGGCCCCACGGAGTCCATGTCGCCCAGATGCACCCGCGCGCCCGTCGCGCTGAGCGCGCGGTGCAGGCTCGCGGCGAAGCCCCGGGTCGAGCCGCCCTCGCTGCCGACGAGGATCACCAGCTCGGCCTCGGCCATCGGCACGTTGCCCGGCACCCGCACCGCACCGCGACGGCGCGAAAGCCAGATCGCCGCGCCGGTCCCGGCCAGCACCGGCACCGCCAGCGCCGCGGTCCCGAGGATCAGCCCCAGCGCCCAGAGCCCGTGGCCGGTGTGCAGGCGATAGGCCCACTCCCACACCCGGCCGCCCCAGGTCACCGGGGCGAAGGCCGCGACCGCGCCCGTCGCGGGCTCGACCAGCGCCACCCCCGCGCCGGTCTCGGTGCGCAGCAGCTCGCCCGCCCGCGCGGGCAGCGTCAGGCTGCGCAGCTCGGCCAGCGCCCGGTCGATCGCCGGCATCCGCGCCAGCGTCAGCGGC
>NZ_JBHMQU010000075.1:0-12692 GCF_042435015.1 Paracoccus panacisoli
GGCCAGCGCCGCGCCCGCCGCTGCAACGGCCCCCGCCGCCGCGCCCGCCCGCGCCCGCGGCCCGCTGCGCGAGGACGAGATGTCGGCGCCGCTCGACACCCGCTTCACCTTCGACAATTTCGTCGTCGGCAAGCCGAACGAGCTCGCCCACGCCGCCGCCCGCCGGGTGGCCGAGGGCGGCCCCGTGACCTTCAACCCGCTGTTCCTCTATGGCGGCGTCGGCCTCGGCAAGACCCACCTCATGCACGCCATCGCCGCCGAGCGCCGGGTCCGCGACGAGGGCGCGCGCATCCTCTATCTCTCGGCCGAGCAGTTCATGTACCGCTTCGTCCAGGCGCTGCGCGAGCGCACCGTCATGGACTTCAAGGAGCTGTTCCGCACCGTCGACGTGCTGATGGTCGATGACGTCCAGTTCATCGCCGGCAAGGACTCGACGCAGGAAGAATTCTTCCACACGTTCAACGCGCTCGTCGATCAGGGCAAGCAGATCGTCATCTCGGCCGACCGCGCGCCGGGTGAGATCAAGGACCTTGAGGAGCGCATCAAGTCGCGCCTCTCCTGCGGGCTGATCGTCGATCTGCACCCCACCGACTACGAGCTGCGGCTCTCGATCCTGCAGTCCAAGACCGAGCAGTTCCGCCAGACCTACCCGGGCCTCGTGCTCGGGAACGGCGTGCTCGAGTTCCTCGCCCACCGCATCACCTCGAACGTGCGGGTGCTCGAGGGCGCGCTGCAGCGGCTCTTCGCCTTCGCGAGCCTGATGGGGCGCGAGATCGACCTCGACATGACGCAGGAGTGTCTGGCCGACATCCTGCGCGCCTCGGACCGCAAGGTCTCGGTCGAGGAGATCCAGCGCAAGGTGGCCGAGCATTACAACATCCGCCTGTCGGACCTCGTCGGGCCCAAGCGGGTCCGCACGTTGGCCCGGCCGCGGCAGATCGCCATGTATCTGGCCAAGCAGATGACCTCGCGTTCGCTGCCCGAGATCGGGCGGCGCTTCGGCGGCCGCGACCACACCACGATCATGCACGGCGTCCGCAAGATCGAGGAATTGCGCGGCGAGGACCGGAGCCTGAGCGAGGACATCGACCTGCTGCGCCGCGCGCTCGAGGCGTAAGCGGCGGCTTGACCCCACCCGAACGATGACGAAACTGTGCGCGCGGCGGCGGGCCGCGCACCTGACAGCCAAAGGGCCAAAGCCATGAAGTTCTCGATCGAAAAGGCGGCGCTGGGCAAGGCTGTCGCGCAGGCCCAGTCGGTCGTGGAACGCCGCAACACCATCCCGATCCTCGCCAACGTGCTGATCGAGACGACTTCCGACGGCGTGAGCTTCCGCGCCACCGACCTCGACACCGAGGTGGTGGACCGCGCCCCGGCGATGGTCGAGCGTCCCGGCGCCACCACCGTCAGCGCCGCGCTGCTGAACGAGATTGCCCGCAAGCTGCCCGACGGGGCGCTGGTCCAGATCGCCGCGGATGCGGCCACGAACCGGCTGACCGTGCAGGCCGGGCGCTCGAACTTCTCGCTCGCCACGCTGCCGCGCGAGGATTTCCCGGCGATGGCCTCGACCGAATACGCCGCCAATTTCGCCGCCCCCGCGGCGGTGCTGCGGCGGCTCTTCGACAAGTCGCGCTTTGCGATCTCGACCGAAGAGACGCGCTATTACCTCAACGGCGTCTATATGCACGTTGCCGAAGGCGAGGGCGGCCCCAGCCTGCGCTGCGTGGCGACCGACGGGCACCGGCTGGCGCGCGTCGATGCCCCGCTGCCCGAGGGCGCGGCCGAGATGCCGGGCGTGATCGTCCCGCGCAAGACCGTGGCCGAGCTGAAGAAGCTGCTCGACGACGACGAGACCGAGATCGCCGTGTCGGTGGGCGAGACCAAGGTGCGCTTCGCCACGCCCACCATCACCCTGACCTCGAAGGTCATCGACGGCACCTTCCCCGACTACACCCGGGTCATCCCACGCGCCAACGCCCGCCGGCTCGAGGTTGACGCCGCCGATTTCGCCCGTGCCGTGGACCGGGTGGCCACGGTCAGCAGCGAGCGCTCGCGCGCCGTCAAGCTGGCGCTGGACGAGGACCGGCTGGTGCTGTCGGTCAACGCCCCCGACGCGGGCGCGGCCGACGAGGAGCTGGCGGTCGCCTATGCCGACGAGCCGCTCGAGATCGGGTTCAACGCCAAGTATCTGCAGGAAATCGCCGCGCAGATCGACCGCGAGAACGCGGTGTTCCTGTTCAACGGCTCGGGCGACGCGGCGCTGATCCGCGAGGGCGGCGACGATTCGGCCGTCTATGTCGTCATGCCGATGCGCGTGTGACGCTGACGCAGCTTTCGCTGGCGCAGTTCCGGTCCTGGCCGCGGCTCGACCTCGGCTTCGACGACCGGCCGCTGGCGATCTTCGGCCCGAACGGGGCCGGCAAGACCAACATCCTCGAGGCGCTGTCTATGCTGTCGCCGGGCCGCGGGTTGCGCGGCGCGGCGCCCGCCGAGCAGGCGCGGCAGGGGGTCGGCGCGGGTTGGCGCATCCGCGCGGTGATCGACGGCCGCCCGGTCGAGACGGGCGCCGCCCCGGGTGAGCCGCGCAGCACCCGCATCGACGACAAGGCCGAGCCGCAGCTCGCGCTCGGCACGCTGACCCGGATGATCTGGCTGACGCCGGCGATGGACCGGCTGTGGACCGACACGCCCGAGGGGCGGCGGCGGTTTCTCGACCGGCTGACGCTGAGCTTTCTGCCCGGTCATGCGGGCGTGGCGCTGGCGTATGACAAGGCGATGCGCGACCGCAACCGGCTGTTCCGCGACGAGATCCGCGACCCCGTCTGGTTCCGGGCGCTCGAGGCGCAGATGGCCGAGGCGGGCGCGGCGCTGACCTTGAACCGCCTCGCCGCGCTCGACCGGATCGCCGCGGCGCAGGCGGGGGCGGCGACGAGCTTCCCGGCCGCCCGCCTCGCGCTGCTGCCGGGCGAGGGCTTCGCCGACGACACCGACCCGTCCCGCATCGCCGAGCGCCTCGCCCACCAGCGCCCGCGCGAGGCCGCCGCCGGGCGCACCCTCAGCGGCCCGCACCGCGCCGATCTTGGCGCGTGGTGGGGGCCGTCCGACCAACCCGCGGGCGCAAGTTCCACGGGCGAGCAAAAGGCGCTGCTGCTTTCGCTGATCCTCGCCAATGCCCGCGCGCTCGCCGCCGAGCGCCCGGTGCTGTTGCTCGACGAGGTGGCGGCCCATCTCGACGCCGACCGCCGCGCGGCGCTCTATGACGAGATCGCGGCGCTGCCGGCGCAGGCAGTGCTGACCGGCACCGGGCCCGAGCTCTTCGACGCCTTCGGCCCCCGCGCGCGCCGCCTCGCGGTGGCCCGCGACGGGGATGGCTCGACGGCCAGCGAACTCGACTGACACCCGGCCCGCGGACGCAGGCGGTCGAGCCTCAGCCCGCGACCACCTCGGTCAGCGCGAAGCGGGTCACGTCCACCAGCCCGAGGTCCGAGATCCTGAGCTCGGGGATCACCACCAGCGCCAGCAGGACGTGCTGCATGATGGCGTTGTTCATCGTGCAGCCGCAGGCGCGGATGGCCGCGTTGACCGCCTCGGCGGCGGCGGCGACCTCGGCGGCGGGGGCGTCCGAGATGAGCCCGGCGATGGGCAGCGCGACATGGGCAAGCTCGGTCCCGTCGCGGAAGACGGTGATGCCGCCCTGCAACTCGCCCAGCCGCGCCACCGCGGCGGCCATGTTGTCGGCGCAGGTGCCGACCACGATCATGTGGTGGCTGTCATGCGCGATGGTCGAGGCGACCGCGACCCGGCCCTGATAGCCGAAGCCCGACACGAACCCGTTGACCACCCCGCCGGTGCCCCTGTGCCGCTCGACGAGCGCGATGCGCGCCACCTCGCCCTCGGGCACCACGAAGCCACCCTCGACCGGCAGCTCGGCGGTGAGCGCCCGGGTCGGCGCCTGGTTCTCGACCACGCCGATCACCCGCACCGTGGCGCGCGTGCCGGTGGCCCTCACGGCGAAATCCTCGGCCGCGAGCCGACGGCCGAGATGCACCGACCCGCGCGCCGCGGCGGGCCAGTCGATGCGCGGGCAGTCGACCGTCAGCCGCCCCGCTTCGGCCACCACGCGGCCCTGCGCCACCACCAGCTCGATCGGCAGCGCGGTCAGGTCCGAGGTGAGGATCACGTCCGCCCGCCGCCCCGGCGTCAGGCTGCCCAGCTCGCGTGCCATGCCGAAGTGCCGCGCGGTGTTGAGCGTGGCGAGCCGGATCGCCACCAGCGGATCGCAGCCGCAGGCGATCGCGTGGCGCACCACCCGGTCCATGTGCCCGTCATGGACCAGCGTGCCCGCGTGGCAATCGTCGGTGCAGAGCATGAAGCCCGCGGGGTCCATCCCGCGCTTGGTGATTGCGGTGATCTGGGCCGCCACGTCATGCCAGGCTGAGCCGTAGCGCAGCATCGCCCCCATCCCCTGCCGGACCCGGGCGATGGCCTGCGCCTCGGCGGTCGTCTCGTGGTCGTCCTCGGCGCCGCCCGCGGCGTAGGCGGCGAAGGGCCGCCCGAGGTCGGGCGAGGCATAGTGCCCGCCGACCGTCTTGCCCGCGGCGCGGGTGGCCGCGATCTCCTCGAGCATGGCGGGATCGCCCGCCGCCACGGCGGGAAAGTTCATCATCTCGCCCAGGCCCACGATCCCCTCCCACCCCATCGCCTGGGCGACCTCGCCGGCCGAGATGGGGTGCCCCGTCGTCTCGAGCCCCGGCGCCGAGGGCGCGCAGGAGGGCATCTGCGTCAGCATGGTGATCGGCTGGATCAGGCTCTCGTCCCGCATCAGCCGGACGCCGTCGAGGCCCATGACGTTGGCGATCTCGTGCGGGTCGTGAAAGAGCGCGGTGGTGCCATGCGGGATCACCGCCTCGGCGAAGCGCGCGGGCGTCAGCATCCCCGATTCGATGTGCATATGCGCGTCGATCAGCCCGGGGATCATGTAGCGGCCGGCCGCCTCGATCACCTGCGTCGCGGGGCCGATGTTGGCCGAGGCATCCGTCACCACGCAGGCGATCCGCCCGTCGGCGATGGCGATGTCGTGCCCCGGCAGCGCCTCGCCCGAGTGGACCGCGACCCAGATCCCGCCGCGGATCACCATGTCGGCGGGGGCGCGGCCGGCGGCCACCTCGACCAGCCGCGGCTGCGCCTCGATCCACGTCTTGAGCATCACGTCCCCCTGTTCGCCGCCCCGAGATTGCGGCAGCGTGACGGCGAAAGGAAGGCGCGATGGAATGGGCAGGCGAGGCGACCGTCATCGCGCGGCGACGGCACGGCGAGCACGCGGCCATCGTCACCGTGCTGACGCGCGAGGCGGGGCTGCTGCGCGGCCTCGTGCCGGGGGGCGGGTCGGTCAAGCGGGCGGCGATGCTGCAGCCCGGCAACCGGGTCGCGCTGCGCTGGCGGGCGCGGCTCGATGACCAGCTGGGCAGCCTGACGGCCGAGCCGGCGCGCGCCCGGTCCGGGCTGATGGCCGACGCGGGTGCGCTCGCCGGGCTCAACGCGGTGGCGGCGCTGGTCGGCTGGGCCCTGCCCGAGCGCGACCCTCACCCGCGGCTCACGGACGCGACCGAGGGGCTGCTGGACGCGATGGACGCGGGCGAGGCGGGCGGCGACTGGGCCGGACAGTATCTGGGGTGGGAGCTGTCGCTGCTCGACGAGCTGGGCTTCGGCCTCGCGCTCGACCGCTGCGCGGTGACGGGGGCGCGGGACGGGCTCGCCTATGTCTCGCCGCGCACGGGGCACGCGGTGACGGCGGAGGGCGCGGGGGCGTGGGCCGACCGGCTGATGCCGCTGCCGGCGCTGCTCGGCGGCACCGGCCCCGCGGGGCGCGAGGGGCTGGCCGCGGGGCTGGCGCTCAGCGGCCATTTTCTCGCCCGCATGGCCGAGGCGCATGTGGGCCGCCCGCTGCCCGCAGCGCGGGGGCGGCTGGTGCAGCGCCTCACCGCCCCCTGAATGCGGAAAGGCCGCCCCCGCGCCGGGACGGCCTTTCCCCTTGCCGTGAAACCGGCCTCAGTTCCCCGAGCGCTCGGCGGTGATCCAGCCCAGCGGGCTCTTGATCTTCAGCACGCCACCTTCCCACACGGCCTCGTTGGCCTGGGTGACGGCGTTGATGAACCGCCCTTCGAAGCCCTTGTGGCCGCAGGGGTTGTCGGTCCAGTTCATCGTCGCGACCTGGATCGCGGGCAGCGTTGCGGCGTTCACCCCGGTGAAGGTGTTGCACGGGCCGTTGCCGGAAAACGCGTTCTTGGTCAGGCGGATGGTGGCGCTGCGGGTCGGCACGGACTCTTTGCCAAAGCCGACGACGGTGTAGGTGCCGAAGGGGATGCCCCCCTCGAAGCCCATGCCCTCGGTGCCCGGGGCAGGGGAGGCGGGGCCGCAGGCGGCCAGCGCGGCGAGGGCAAGCGCAGAGGCCGAGAGGCAGACAAGACGTTTCATCGTGATAAATTCCTCAGGGGCAGCGTGATGAGGTGGATCGTCACGCCCTGCCACCCGCAGGCCCGAAAGTCCATGCACAGCCGCGTCAGATCGGCCGTCGTGCCACAGCGCCGTGCCATTCGCGCAACGCAGGTTCGCGTCGGCCCATCGGCGCGCCGCGGGCGACCGGAGCCGGGGGATGTTGGGGTCAGAAAGAAGCGCCCCACCGGGTCGCGGGGCCGGCATCTTTCGGGCTCAGGTATCGGGCGGGGCGGCCGGGCGGGCCGCCGGCGGTTCAGCCCAGCAGCCGCCGCGCGATCACCTGCGCCTGAATCTCGGCCGCGCCCTCGAAGATGTTGAGGATGCGCGCGTCGCACAGCACCCGGCTGATCGCGTATTCCAGCGCGAAGCCGTTGCCGCCGTGAATCTGCAGCGCGTTGTCCGCCGCCGCCCAGGCGACGCGGGCGCCCAAGAGCTTGGCCATCCCCGCCTCGAGGTCACAGCGCTTGTCGTGGTCCTTCTGCCACGCCGAGTGATAGGTCAGCTGCCGCGCGATCATGATCTCGACCGCGGTCAGCGCCAGCTTGTCGGCCACCCGCGGGAAGGCAATCAGCGCCTTGCCGAACTGCTTGCGGTCCAGCGCATACTGCATCCCCAGTTCAAGCGCCGACTGCGCCACGCCGATCGCGCGCGCCGCGGTCTGGATGCGGGCCGATTCAAACGTCTGCATGAGCTGCTTGAACCCCTGGCCCGGCTGTCCGCCCAGCAGGTTGTCGGCCGCGACCTTGAAGCCGTCGAAGCCGAGCTCGTATTCCTTCATGCCGCGGTAGCCGAGCACCTCGATCTCGCCGCCGGTCATGCCGGGGGTGGGGAAGGGGGCCTCGTCCGTGCCGGGGGTCTTCTCGGCCAGGAACATCGACAGCCCGCGCCAGTCGGTCGTCTCGGGGTCGGTGCGG
This sequence comes from Paracoccus panacisoli, assembly GCF_042435015.1. NCBI lineage: Bacteria > Pseudomonadati > Pseudomonadota > Alphaproteobacteria > Rhodobacterales > Paracoccaceae > Paracoccus > Paracoccus panacisoli. The sequence continues at coordinate 7,410 of NZ_JBHMQU010000075.1, forward strand.
GCGAGCAGCGTCATCACGTGGGTGCGGGCGGCGTGGGTGATCCAGGTCTTGTTGCCGGTGACCGCCCACCCATCCTCGGTGCGCACCGCGCGGGTGCGCAGGCTGCCGAGGTCCGAGCCGGTGTTGGGCTCGGTGAACACCGCCGTGGGCAGGATCTCGCCCGAGGCGAGCGCCGGCAGCCACTTCGCCTTCTGCTCTTCGGTGCCGCCGACGAGGATCAGCTCGGCCGCGATCTCGGACCGGGTGCCGAGCGAGCCGACCCCGATATAGCCGCGCGACAGCTCTTCGCTGACCACCACCATGCTGGCCTTGGACAGCCCGAGACCGCCGAACTCTTCCGGGATGGTCAGGCCGAACACGCCCAGCTCGGCCAGCTCGGCGATGATCTCCATCGGGATCAGCTCGTCCCTGAGGTGCCAGCCGTGGGCCTCGGGGATCACCCGCTCGTCGGCGTAGCGGCGGAACTGGTCGCGGATCATCTCGAGGTCTTCGTCGAGCCCGGTGGCGCCGAAGGTCGCGCGGCCGTGGTTCTCCTGCATCAGCGCGACGAGGCGGGCGCGGGCGGCGGGGGTGTTGCCCGCCATCGCGGCGCGGGCCGCGTCCGAGGGCTGCCAGTCCACGCCGAGGTCCGAGAGCCGGGCGAACTCGGTCTGGCTCATCGGGATGCCGCCGGCGATCTGGGTCAGGTATTCGCCGAAGGCGATGGTCAGGATCAGCCCTTCGATCTCGCCGAAACCGTCGCCCAACCGCTCGGCCCAGGCCGCCATCTGGCGCAGCGCCTCGACATAGGTCGCCAGCCACGACAGCGCGTGGGCCGCGTGCTGTTCGACCTCGAGCGCCTCGGAGTCGATCTTGCCGCCGCCGACGCGCTCGCGCAGCGCGGCGGTGGCGCGGGCCTGCAGGGCCTCGATCTCGGGCAGCAGGGCGGCGGCGCTGGCCTGGGTCAGGGCGGGGACGGACGCGGTGTCGAGCATGGGCGATTCCCTTCGGGCAGGCGGCTGTAAGGTTGCCCGACCTCTAGAACCTTCGCAGGCGCAGCGCAACGATGCTGCGCTGCAACGTAGCGGCGCGCAGCATTGTTGCGTCGGTGGCGGGCGCGCCCCGTGCCGCCGGCCCCTTGCCGCCGCCCCAGCGCAGGCTAAGGTCGCGCCCATGTTCGGGCTCGACCCTCACCTGCTCCTGCTCGCGGTGGCCGTCACCTTCGTCGCGGGCTTCGTCAAGGGCGCCATCGGCTTTGCCATGCCGATGATCATGATGTCGGCCTTCGGCTCGTTCCTGCCCGCGCCTACCGCGCTCGCGCTGCTGATCGTGCCGACGCTGATGACCAACATCCAGCAGGCCACGCGCCAGGGCCTGCGCGCGGCGTGGGAAAGCGCCGGCCACGTGCGCTGGCACATCGCCATGGTGGTGCTGTTCATCTTCGTCTCGGCGCCCTTCGCCAAGGCGCTTCCGGCCTGGGCGATGTATCTGGCCCTCGGCGCGCCGATCACCGGCTTCGCGCTCTGGCAGCTCTCGGGCCGCCCGCTGGCGCTGCCGATCCACCGCCGGCGCCGGGCCGAGATCGTCAGCGGCATCATCGGCGGGCTCTACGGCGGCATCTCGGGCATCTGGGGGCCGCCGCTGATCGTCTATCTGCTGTCCATCGGGGCGCCGAAGCTGGAACAGATCCGCGTGCAGGGGGTGGTGTTCCTGATCGGCGCGGTGGCGCTGACGGTCGCGCATCTCGGCTCGGGCGTGCTCAATGCCCAGACCCTGCCGCTGTCGGCGCTGATGGCGGTGCCGGCTTTCATCGGGATGCGGCTGGGCTTTGCCTTGCAGGACCGCATGGACGTGGTGCAGTTTCGGCGCTGGACGCTGATCCTGCTGGTGCTGACGGGCCTGAACCTCGTGCGCCGCGCCCTCACGATGGACTGAAAGGCCGCCCCCCATGAGCACCGACGCCGCCGAGTTGACCGCCCGCCTGATCCGCTGCCCCTCGGTCACGCCCGAAGAAGGGGGCGCGCTGGTGCTGCTCGAGGGGCTTCTGACGGACGCGGGGTTCGAGACCCGCCGGGTGGACCGCAACGGCACCCCGAACCTCTTTGCCCGCTGGGGCGACAGGGGGGCGGCGCGCAGCTTCGGCTTCAACGGCCATACCGACGTGGTGCCGCCCGGCGACCCGGCGAGCTGGACCCATCCGCCCTTCTCGGGGGTCGAGGTCGACGGCGTGATCTGGGGCCGCGGCGCGACCGACATGAAGTCCGGGGTCGCGGCCTTCGTCGCCGCGGCGATGGATTTCGTCCGCGAGACGCCGCCCGACGACGGCGCGGTGATCCTGACCATCACCGGCGACGAAGAGGGGGTGTCGCGCGACGGCACCATCGCGCTCGTGGACTGGATGGAGGCCGAAGGCGAGCGCATGGACGCCTGCATCGTGGGCGAGCCGTCGAACCCCGAGGTGATGGGCGAGATGATCAAGATCGGCCGCCGCGGCAGCCTGACCGCGACCTTCACCGCGACCGGCAAGCAGGGCCACGCCGCCTATCCGCACCGCGCCCTGAACCCGCTGCACGCGCTGGTGCGGCTGCTTGCGGGGCTGACGGCCGCGCCGCTGGACGAGGGGACGGCGCATTTCGACCCCTCGGGGCTGCAGGTCACCACCATCGACTGCGGCAACCCGGCCTCGAACGTGATCCCGGAAAAGGCCACGGCGGTGGTCAACATCCGCTTCAACGACCGCCACTCGGGCGACAGCCTGACCGCGCTGCTGCGCGAGCGCGCCGCCGCCATCGAGGCCGAGACGGGGGTGCGCTTCGGGGTCGACGTGGCGGTCTCGGGCGAGAGCTTCCTGACCGAGCCGGGCCCCTTCGTGAGCCTCGTGCGCGAGGTGGTGGCCGAGGCGACGGGGGTGACCCCGGTGCTGTCCACCACGGGGGGCACCTCGGACGCGCGGTTCATCAAGGACCATTGCCCGGTGCTCGAGTTCGGGCTGGTCGGCAGCTTCATGCACCAGGTCGACGAGCGCGTGCCGGCCGCGCAGGTGCGCCAGCTCAAGGACATCTACCAGGCGATCCTCGCGCGGTACTTCGCATGATCGTCGCGGTGACCGAGGATTTCGACGCCTGCATGGCCATCCGCCAGCGGGTCTTCGTCGAGGAACAGAACGTTCCGCCCGAGATGGAGCACGACGAGTACGACGCGACCGCCGTGCATCTGCTGGCCCGCGATGCCGAGGGGCGCGCGGTCGGCACCGCGCGGCTGCTGATCGACGGGGCGGCCGCCAAGATCGGCCGGGTCGCGGTGCTGGCCGAGGCGCGGGGCACGGGCGCGGGGCTGGCGCTGATCCGGGCGGCGCTCGCCGAGCTGCGCCACCGCGGGGTGGCCGAGGCGCGGCTCGGGTCGCAGACCCACGCGATCGGGTTCTATGAGAAACTCGGGTTTGCCGCCGAGGGGCCGGAGTATGACGACGCCGGCATCCCGCACCGCGACATGACGCTCAGGCTGTGAGCAGGGGGCTGATCCGCCCCGAACTCGCCGCCCGGCTGCGGCCCTGGCGCGAGGTGCTGGCGGCCGTCGCGGTGGGCCTCGGCGGGGCGTGGATCGCCTCATGGGGCGGGCTGTTCTTCCAGCCGCTCGGCCTCGCCATCCTCGCCGTGGCCGCGGTCTGGGGCGTCGGCGCGCGGCGGCGGATGCGCTTTCGGGCCGAGATCGCCGCCCCCGGCCTCGTCGAGGTCGAGGAGGGCGCGGTGCGCTATTTCGGTGCGAGGCTGCTCGGCGGCGAGGTGCCGCTGCGCGAGTTGGCCGAGATCCGGCTGCTCAGGCTGAACGGCCACCCGCACTGGCGGCTCAGGACCCGCGACGGCGAGGCGCTGCTGATCCCGGTCGAGGCGGCGGGGGCGGCGGCGCTGGCCGATGCCTTCGAGACGTTGCCGGGCTTCGACCTCGGCGCGGCCGCGGCGGCGCTCGCGGGGCGCGAGACGGTTACCACGGTCTGGCGGCGGCGCTGAGGCGCGCACGCAAAAGGGGCCGCGGTCCTCCCGCGGCCCCCCGTTCATCTCGGCCGGTCAGTTACGGGCCAGCAGGTCGGTGATCCGGCGCACCGCGGCGCGGCGGTTGGCCCGCACGTCGCCCTCGCGCGCCACCTTGAGGAACTGCTCGCCGTAGCCCTGCACCACCATGTTCTCCGGCGGGACACGGAAGAACTCAGTCAGCGCCAGCGCCACCGATTCCGCCCGCCGGTCCGACAGCGCGAGGTTCATGGCGTCGGCGCCCACCGTGTCGGTGTGGCCTTCGATCAGGAACATCTCGCCGGGGTTCTGGCGGATCTGCTCGGCGATGACGCGCCCGAGGCTCGCCAGCGCCTGCGCCTGATCGGGCTTGATCGCCGCCGAGCCGGTGTCGAAGGTGATCGCCTGGATGTCCACCGGCGCGACCAGCGCCCGCACCTCGGGGATGTTGCGGATCTGGCCCAGGGTGAAGCTGCGGTCAACCGTCGTCTCACGCCGCAGCGCCTCGCGCAGCGCCTCGTCCGAGACGGTCTGGCCGGGCATCACGATGATCGGCTCGGCCGGGCGGGGCAGGCTCGCGATGTCCACCGGCTGCACCGCCTGAGTCTCGTCGATCAGCGCGGTGGTGGTGCCGTCGGGGTGGACCACGGTGCGGCGCAGCACCCGCAGGTCGGCGTCGCGGATGGTGACGACCTGGCTGCCATCCTCGCGCGTGACGATGGTGCGCGACGAGCCGTCCGCGAACTCCTCGGTCTGCACGGTCGAGCCGGGGCGCAGCATCAGGGCGTTGTCGTCCTTGATGACCTCCTGGCTGCCGTCGGCGCGGGTCACGACAACGCGGTCGCCGGTGTTCAGCGCCACCTCGCGGTTGTTCGACAGGACCGAGCCGACCGCCATCCCGGCCAGCGCCGGCAGGACGATGTTCTTGAGCGCGCTCTCGAGGTCGCTGTCGCGGTCGCCCGACGCGGTCTGCGCGGGGGCGGGGGTCGTGGTCGCAGCTTCGGGCGCGGGCGTCACGACCGGCTGGCCGCCCGCAGCGGCAGCGGCGGCCGCCGCGGCGACCGCGTCGCGGGCGGCGCCGCGCAGGTCGGTCGAGAAATCCTCGGTGGCGGCGCGGCTCGTGGCTTCGGTCACCGTGGTCTTGTCGGTGGTCACGACCGGGGCCGCGCTCTCGGCCAGCGCCGCGACGGCGGGCGCCTCGGCGCCGGCAGCGGCCTCGCGCGCGGCGTCGGTCTCCTTGGCGGTCGCCTCGGGGATCGCCTTGGCGGCGGCCAGCGCCTCGGCCAGCGCATCGCCC
>NZ_JBHMQU010000076.1:0-10993 GCF_042435015.1 Paracoccus panacisoli
CGCGGCGGGGGCAGCCTCGGGGGCCGGCGCGGCGGCTGCGGTCGCCTCAGGAGCGGCCGGGGCAGCAGCGGGTGCGGCGGCGTCGGCGGCGGCGGGCGGGTCGGCTGCGGCAGGCACGACCGGATTGTCGGACTGCTGGCCGAGCCACGCCACGAGCGCCTTGCGCTCTTCGGGTTTCTTGATCCCGGCAAAGCTCATCGTCGTGCCGGGCACGATCGTCTTGGGCGCGGCGAGATAGTCCTCGAGCAGTTCCGGCGTCCACGGCTGGCCCGCGCGCTCCTGCATCGACTTGGAATACTTGAAGCCCTCGACCGAGGCGGCGGGGCGGTTGACCACGCCCCAGAGGTTGGGGCCGACCTTCTTCGCGCCGTCCTTGGTCACGGTGTGGCAGGTCGCGCAGAGCTTGAACAGCTTCTCGCCGTCCTGCGCGGCCAGCGGCGCGGGGTGGGCCAGCAACACCGCCGCACCCAGAAACAGCAACCCCGCGCCCGTCGAGGGGCGGGTGGGAATTGGAAAGATGCGGCTGGCCGTGATCTGCTGGCGTGTCATCGTGGTGTCCCTGGCTGGGCAGGCGCAGCCCTGCCTCGTGCTGTGACCGGGCGGCGTGCGCCGCCCGGTCGATGCGTGCTGGGGTCAGTTCTTGGCGGTGGTGTACTGGGTGCAGGCCCAGGTCATGCCGGCCGGAGCTTCGCCGGCCATGCCGGACATGCCCGACATACCCGACATGCCACCCATGCCGCTCATCCCCGACATCCCGCCCATGCCCGACATCCCGGACATGCCACCCATGCCCGACATGCCGCCCATGCCGTCCATGCCCGACATGCCACCCATGCCGCCCATGCCCGACATGCCGCTCATGCCGCCCATGCCCGACATGCCACTCATGCCGCCCATGCCCGACATGCCACCCATGCCCGACATGCCGCCCATGCCCGACATGCCGCCCATGCCGCCCATGCCCGACATCCCGGCCATGCCACCCATGCCGACCATCGCGGCAGCAGCGGTCGGCAGCAGGGTCCACTGGGTACAGGCCCAGCCGTCGTGGCCAGCCATGCCCGACATCCCGGACATCCCGGACATGCCACCCATGCCGGACATCCCCGACATGCCGCCCATGCCGGACATGCCGCTCATGCCACCCATGCCGGACATCGACTGCGCCGACGCCGCCGACGCGGCGGTGCACAGGGCCACGATCGCGATCTTCTTCACCAGGCTCATTTCCAGTCTCCCTTGAGGTTAAGTGTCGTCCCGTTCTCCGGGACAGTCATCGCGCGAGGCGATCCGTGTCAGCGCTGTGCCAGCCGCGGATGTCGTAAGGCCCCGGCATGCCGGGATTGCCAAAGAAGAAATGCCACATCCCGACATCGTCGAGGAATTGAAGCGAGGGCGGATAGGGCTTCGAGATCCCGTGCAGCGCCCGCTCGTACCAGGCCGAGGACTTGCGCACCGCGACGATGTGGGGCACCGCCGCCGGCCGGCGATCCGGCGCCAGCCCGGCGATGTAGCGCAAGGGCTGGACGGCCCCGACCTCGGGCGGTGGCGCCACGGCGGCGGGCGCGGGCACGGTCTGCGCCGCGGCGACCCCGGCCGCCCCGGCGGCGAGCGTGGCCGCGAAAATCAGAGTTCGGATCGTGGTGCTGGCGGCGCGAGCCTGCTGGCGCATGACGACAACCCTTCGCTGTGGTTGGCTTGACGTTACCCTGCCCGACACGATGCGCTCGGGTAAACAGTCTCGTGATCGGGTTGATAAAGGAAAAATCGTGCGCCGGGCGCGACCGGACTGCCATTCTGTCAGGTCGGGCCGAAGCGCATCAAAACCTGTAACTTCTCGCCCGCTGACAGTTTGTCAGGCCGTGTCAGATCGGGCAGTCTGCGACATAACGCCACGCTCGGCCGCGGCTTGCCGGCGCCCCCGCCGGGCCGCACCCTCGGCCGCGTTTCACCGCCCAGACCCCGAATCGGAGGCCCCATGCGCGACCAGATCGAAACCGCCATCGACGCGCTGCCGGACGCGGCGGGCACCCCGGGCCGCTGGGTCGCCCGCGGCCTGATCCGCGTCGTCAGCCTCTCGGGCGGGGCCTCGGCCGGGGGGGCCGAGATCCCCGGCGCCACCGCCCGGCTGGTGGTCGAGCCGACCCTGCCCGAGGCCGAGCGCCCGGCGCTCGAGGCCGCGCTGCGGGCGCTGCCGGGCACCCTCCCCGACCTCGCGGCGGTCGAGATCGCCCATGCGACCGCCGTGCCCGACCTCGGCGGCGCGGCCCGCCCGGCCCCGCGCGAGCTGGCGGGCGTCGGTCACGTCATCGCCGTCGGCGCCGGCAAGGGCGGCGTCGGCAAGTCGAGCGTCGCGGTCAACCTCGCCGTCGGGCTGGGCCAGCGCGGGCTGCGGGTGGGGCTGCTCGACGCGGACATCTTCGGCCCCTCGGCGCACCGGATGCTGGGCGCGACGGGCCGCAACGTGGCGCGAGAGGACGCGCTGATCCCGCTCAGCGCGCACGGGGTGGCGCTCGTCTCGGCCGGCTCGCTCTTTCCGCCGGACTCGGCGCTGATCTGGCGCGGGCCGATCCTCGTCAACACCCTGCGGCAGATGCTGTTCGACGTGGCCTGGCCGGCGCTCGACGTGCTGGTGGTGGACCTGCCGCCGGGCACCGGCGACGTGGCGCTGACGCTGGCCCACCAGGTCGATCTGACCGGGGCGATCGTGGTCACCACGCCGCAGGACATCTCGCTGATCGACACGCGCCGGGCGCTCGACCTCTTCGACCGGCTCGAGGTGCCGGTGCTGGGCGTGGTCGAGAACATGAGCACCCACGTCTGCAGCGCCTGCGGCCACGAAGAGGCGATCTTCAAGACCGGCGGCGGGGCGGCGCTGGCCGAGGCGACGGGGATCGAGTTCCTCGGCGCGCTGCCGCTCGACGGGACGGTGTGCGAGGGCGGCGACGCGGGCGCGCCCTTCGTGCTCGAGGACGGGCCGGCGGGGCGGGCGATGGGCCGGGTCGTGGACCGGATCGCGGCGCTGCTGGGCGCGGCCTGAGCGGGGGGTGCCTGACCAGCGGCTGCGGCGCGGCTCAGCGGGCGGCGCTTGGCCGACCGCCGCAGCGCTGACCCTTACTCGGCCACCTTGCGGACGAACTGGGACTTGAGCCCCATCTGCCCGATCCCGGGGATGCGGCAGTCGATGTCGTGGTCGCCCTCGACCAGCCGGATGCCCTTGACCTTGGTGCCGACCTTGACGACCGCCGACGAGCCCTTGACCTTCAGGTCCTTGACGACCGTCACCGTGTCGCCGTCGCGCAGCAGGTTGCCGACGCTGTCGCGGACCTCGGGGGCCTCGGCGTCGCCCGCACCGGACTGCCACTCATGCCCGCACTCGGGGCAGGCAAGCCCCGCGTCGAGCGCGTAGGTGAAGCTCGATCCACATTCGGGGCACGGAGGCACGGCGTCGGTCATACCCGCGCCTATAGCCGCCGCAGGCGGGCGAGGCCAGAGGCGGCGCGGATTAAGGGCGGTGTACGCGGATCGCCTCATCCAGCTGGGAACGTTCCGACAGCGGTTGCGATGAACCCGACGCTACACGACAATCGTTAGCTCTCTCAAGAGGTGTGCCTGGTCGGGAGGAGCGGGATCCCACGCGCAATTTGCTGCCGGGCGGTAGGGGCTTGCGCGATACCTCCAGTTCGGCGCGCACCTGCCGGCCGCCCTCCGCCTCGAGGCGGACGGATACAAGCTTCTCGGCCATGGCGATAATTCCCCGTTTGATGCGTAATTGACGTATGCGCCATCGACGCACATACATTGGATGGCCGTGGTGAGCATCGTCAGGACACGGGAATTCCAGCGACGCTCACACTGCCTCATGTCAGAGGCCGAGCGGCTTGAGCCAATCGATTTCGTGGCTCGCAACCTGCTGACCGAGGTCTCCATCGGTGGCGGAGTCAGGAAGTTCCGGTTTGCCTGCGCGTGGCGGCATGAGCGGCGGTAAGGGTGATCCATTTTCTTCAGCCCGGAGCACGAGACGCCAATCTTCCTGATCACGGTCTTCGCAAAGAACGAGAAGGCGAACCTGACACAGGTCGAGACGGAAGCTGGGAAGCAACTGGGCGTGGCCCTTGCCGCAAGCTACAGGAGGACGAGATTAGCGACGCATTCACCAGCATCGAGAAGGGGCCTGAAGGAAGCGCTGGCGCATGCCCGCGGCGAAGGGCTTGGCAAAGCGCACGAGACTGAGCTGCCCGAGCCGGAGGTACAGGCGATCCGCTCGCGCACGGGGCTCTCCCAATCCGAATGCGCTCGCAGCATCTGGGTGAAGAAGGGCGCGCTCCTGACTTGGGAGCATGGCGGCGCAGCTCAGAGGGACCGGCCCGGGTGCTTCTGGCGCTGATTGACCAGAATCCGCAGATCGTCCAGCGTACGCTGGTGGGCTGAGCCGGTGGGGGCGGGCTTCCCTCCAGCTGCTCGTTCAGCAGGCGCACCATCACCGCCTCGATCTCCGGCAGGAGCTTGGTGGAGATCGGCGCATTCACTCCCAGCACCTGCGCCATGGCGAGCGCCGCGCCCATTTCCCCGCCCACGACGGCACCGGGAACGACTCGCAGCTGGCCGCCGAGCTGTTATGTCAGATTCCAGACCTGCCAGCCCTCGACGGTCCGGGGTCGGTTCAGCTGTGCGGGACAGTCGGGAGACCTGCGTAGTCTGCGCACTAGCTGTCGCCCCCGCCGAACGACCAATCGGCGAACGCGCGCAGACTCTTTTTTCCGCATCCAGCATCAACGCGCGGGGGACATTCTGGCTCTGGAAGCCTTCAGATACCGGCCAGACCTCAAGAAGCGCGTCGATACCGCCAGATGAGAGGAGCAGGGGGGTGGCCCCGCTCGTCGCCGCCCCCTCCTCCCAGTCCGGCACCGCGAGGCGGGCGACTGCCTTGGCCATGCCAGCGCCATTGTCTCGATTCTGGCTGTGTCGGGCAAGGTGGACAGTGCTGGGTCGGCCTGCGCTGCGACCATTAGCGCGGTGTTCAGCGGTGCCACTTTCAGCCGCAAACCGGGCAGCAACGTCAGCAATTCGGGGTTGTTCAAGAGTTTCAGCGGATCGTGGTCAGTTAATCGCGCCGCTGTTGACGAGGGCGGCGGTGCACATGCGGACGGGGCCGGTGGGCTTGGCAGCCTCCCATTCGAAACTGGTCTGCAGTCTGGCAATTCTCCACCCGCGGAACCGGCAGGTAGACGGCATGTGCCGTGAGCGTGAAGCTGGCGTTGGCACCGAGGCTGTAGGCAAATTCGAGTTCGCAGGGGCTCCCGTCGATAGCCTGCGTCACCACCGCACTGTCGGCGAAGCGCACCTCGATCCGGCCGGTCAGCGAGGCCATGCCCGGATCGGCGCCATCAAATCTTCCCGTCGTTGCGGATAGTCTCGATCCGGTCGAGCGGTTCGAATAGGTGATCTCGGCCGAGCAATCTCGGCAAGCTTGCCACCTATGCCGTGTCCTTGGCCACCTTAACAGCAGAGCGCTGGGTCGCGGAGATGGCGGCGGCGCCACTCTCAGTTCGAGGCGTTGCCATGGCGCTGGTCGTGCTGCGTGGCGCCCTGATCCGTATCGGCATCGGGGGCTGATCGTCGGCGCAGGCGAGCTGTACTATCAGTTCTCCCGCTTCGTCGAACGGGTGGGCGGCGTCGGCGAAAGCTTCTACCTGCTCGGCGACCCGGTAGGGAAGTCTAGTCGCGCATAGGCCTGTCGCTCGACGCGCCCCTCGCCCGCATGGCCGCGGGCTGGGAAGTGCTTAGGGCCACCAGCCTCTCTGCCCTTGAGGCACCATCACCGGCGTGGTCGGCTTTGGTGATCGGACCGCGGCGGTGTTCCACTGCGCCCATGACGCGGACATCGCTATCTGGCGCCGGCTTCCCGGCGCCATCGCGACTTTGCCTTTCGGGCGGCGAACGGACTGATAAGCGGGGTCGAAGCGATGCTGAACGGCGTAGTCAGCCGGATCAACCTCTTTATCACCGCGCTGAACGGCGCCGGCGCGCTGCTGCTGCTCTTCCGCATGGCGCCCCGTGCCATCGCCAAGCGTGTCGGCATCTTCGACAGACCTGACAGCTTCATCCATCCTTATAAGCGGATGGGCGTGATCAAGGAGCCACTAACCCCGGTCTTGCGGCGGCGCGCACCATCAGCGCGATGTACATCCCGTCCCAGTCATAGCGCGCGGTCGAGCTGATGTGCGAGGCCGGGCGACGCAGCAGATCGCAGTCCGCCTCGAAGCGGCGCACGTCCTCGGCCATGATCAGCAGGTCCGGCGGCGTGACCTCGATGCCTGCCGGATCGTCGATCATGATCCATTCGCGTTAGTTGTTCGACCGCATGCGCCGCAGATGGCCTCTGGTCGGCCCGGTTCCGCAGTGCCGGAACATCTGCAGCATATCGGTCACCGGAACCACCACATATCCGGCGACGATTTACATCCCGGACGTCACAGGCGCAATGGCCATGACGATGTCGAACTTTTCGACGGACGCCCAGCTGGCGATGTCGGCCAGGGTGCAGTCCCAGCGGACGGCGGCTTCATGCAATGTGAAATAGACGGGAGGCGGCAATGCCATGCCTCAACTCCTGTTGTTGTCGTTTGGAAACAGGCTGTCGCTCCGCGCTCCTGGCGGAGGCAGCCTTGGACCTGGCAGTCGGAAAAATTCAGATCAGTCGCGCGGGAAATTCGCCGCGGCGGGGCGCCCGGGAAAGATCAGGCGCAGTTCAAATATTATCTCGACCATCCCTGCTCCCCCTCTCACATCGCCCCCGCGAACCACTCGCCTAGAAGGCGAAAAGCAAGAACAACGAGAAACACAAATCAACTCGGCGGCCGCACATCGAGGCAGTGCTTGCGCGGTCCGGACAGGAGGCAGTTCGCAGGTTTGGCTGATGTCCATGACCCAGCGACGCGCGGCCGGAACATGGCGGCTATTCGGAGCGCCGGCACCCGACCCGAGATCATGATCAGGCGCGGCCTCCATACCCGCGGTTCGCGTTTCAGGCTGCATGACAGCAAACTGCCGGGACGCCCGGATTTGGTTCTGCCCCGCTTCCGCGTCGCCCTCTTTGTTAATGGCTGCTTCTGGCACGGTCACAACTGCCCTCTGTTCCGGTGGCCTGGAACCCGCACTGATTTCTGGAAGACGAAGATCGGCGGGAACATCGCGCGCGTTCAGCGGAATGAAGCACAGCTCGCTGCGCTGGGCTGGCGGATAGGTGTGATCTGGGAATGTGCCCTCAAGGGCCCACGCCGGCTGTTGGTCGAGGAGATGCTCCACGATCTTGCCGCCGCGGTGCAGGGCAGCGCGGCGACATTCTCGTTTCAGGGCAGCAAGTCGGGGCCGGACAGAGTCACCAGCGCTAAAGGCTGATAATGCGTGCGTCATAGTAGATATCGCGCGCCGCGGCCCGGATATCGTTGACGCGGCACTGCGACCTGCGCTTGTTCAGTCGCGGCTTGCCGGGGCAGTATTTTGGCGCGGGGTCCAAAAACAACGTGCTTTTGTGGAGCGCCTCGAAAAGCTGTTCAGCTGAAGTTTCTCTGCACCACATGATTTCCTTGAAGAATTGTAAACTGAACTTGTACTCATCGGCGATGAGCTCCGGATCGGAGCATGGGACCTTCGTTGCAGGTAAATAAACCGCTTCGTTGTGCTTGGCCGTCCAGCAGTTGAGGATGCGCTCGAGGCTCCCTCCCGCAGTAAGAACACCTGCGTCATCTGTCAGCGCCAAATGCACGTTCTTGTTTGCGCTGGCAGCCAAGGCAGATAGGGTGTGCGGGCGGTGCGGTATTGCACTCCTCGAACACCGCCGGCGTCGTTAGACCGCGATCTACCCAGATCCCGACCACGTGCCCTTCGCTTCGGCAGCCGGGCCGTCCCGAAATCCAGCACCGCGCCGTCGAGGTAAGGCACCGGGTCTTTGCCGAGCGAGCAATCGAGCCGGGCAACTACCCGCCGAGCTGCTGCCGCGATGTCCAGCGCATAGACCCGACGGCGGGCGCTCGCCTGTTCGTCCTGCCATGCGGCGTTGCCGAGATGCCCATGATGGCCGGTGATCGGGTGGGCGATGATGGACGTTGGGATGTCGTCCAAGTCGTCCTCGGCAACGACGAACCTCGCGCTGCCGCGCTGCACGAGCAGTCCGGCGCCCATCAGCGTCTTTCCGGCGCCGCCCATTTGCGCCAGCGCCATGGCCGAAACCCGCGCTTCGCGGGTCCCGGCAATGGACGAGAGCAGCCGGCGGCCGGCCAGATCAATCCTCGAAGAGCTGCAGGTCATCGACCAGGATCCCCCAGCGCCGCAGGTACTTCTCGCCGATCATCTGCTCGGTCGCGGTGCGGTCCTTCAGATCGCAGCCATGAGGCCAAGGGATTGTCAGGGCGAGCGTGCGCCGGCGGTTGCCTCCCGGGCGGCGGGCGAGCTTAACGGCGATCTTGGCCCGCGTGACTACGTAGCCCTCGCTCAGGGGCGTGCGATCCCCGAACCTTTCCTCCGCCTTTGTCCAGATCGTCTCGTCGGCGCGCGCGGGCTTCTCCCGCGCCACCCTGAAATCGCTGTCGTCGATCGGGACGCAACTCGCGCACCTCAACGCCCCATTCTCTACGGCCCTCCGGGTACTAGAGAGACGTATCGCCTCAAGAACGATTACCTGCCGCGATACCAAGACGAGGCCGGGGATCGCTTTGAGTTCGTGACGTTTCATCAGAGCAACGCGTACGAGGACTTCGTCGAGGGCATTCGACCTGTCACAGAGAACGGCACCGTCACCTACGAGGTGCGGCCAGGGGTGTTGAAGCCGCTTTACGATCGGGCCCGGCGCGCGCCGGACAAGCGGTTCGCCCTCTTCATCGACGAAGATCAATCGCGGAAACGTCGCCAAGGTTTTCGGCGAGCTGATCACGCTGGTCGAAGTTGATAAGCGCATCCGCATCCGCATCCGCATCCGCATCCGCATCCGCATCCGATGCCTTGGGAAACCGCTTGGCGAGCTGCAAGGGCCTCGAGGTGACGCTCCCTAACTCCGGTGAGCGTTTCGGAGTGCCCGCGAACGTCGACGTGATCGGCACCATACACACCGGGGACCGCTCGATCACTCTGCTCGACAGCCTTAAGACACCGGTTCCGGTTCGAGGAACTCACGCCGAAGCCGGAACTGCTTGAATCGATCGATGACAGCGAGGGCAACGCGATTGACCTGCGTCAGCTTCTGCTGGCCATGAATGCCCGCCTGTCCCGCCTGCTGCATCGCGACCAGACCCTCGGCCACAGCTACTTCTACCACGTGAAGTTCTTCGACGAGCTGCGCGGGGTCTTTGCCCGGGAGATTCTGCCATTCCTGCAAAAGGCGTTCTACGACGACTGGCGGCAGATCCGATACGTCCTCGCCGACCAGGCCGTCGAGTAGGGGCTGCAATTGGTCCGGGTGCGCGCGCAGTGTGCTGCCGTGCTCTTTCCAAAGGCGGACCCGACCGAAATCGGGGACGGCGAGGCGTTCGAGATCATTCGGGAAGACGAGATCACACCGGACGCAATCCGCAAGATTTAGGAGCCGCCAGAATGAGGCGCGTGACCTTCCGAGAGAGGGAGGGCGTCAGCATCGGCCCGCCGGCGAGATTAGCGAGCTCGAGGCAGAAGGGATCGCGAAACTCGCCGGACGTCTGCCACCCGGGGTCCTCGCATGGAGCCACCGGTGATTGAAGTTCGGGCTGTTTTGCGGGGTCCTACAAACCGAGCAGCTGGCAATCGAGATACTTCCAAAGATCGACCATGGAAGCGATAGCAGCAAAGACATGCGGGGCCTTCTGGTGGCCATGCTTGCGCGTGCAGGTGAGCTTGGGTCGCAGCGCGTGGGCGATGCTGACCTTGGGCAACAGCACAGCCACCTCCTGGACGTTTTCATCGAGGATTTCTGCAGCCAGGTGAAATCTGCGCTTCGAGGCGGGGCCATTGCCCGGTACTCGGAGAGGACGGAGAACCTCAATGCCATCCGCGGACAGCTCGAGCTGACCGAGCACCTGCGCGCGAACGCCTTCGATCGTTCTCATCTGCTCTGTCGTTTCGACGAGCGCAGCATCGATAACGCCTACTATCAGGCGCTGAAGGGCGTCCTGCGAATCCTCCTCGGATTCGCGCTGAGCCCGGAGATCCGGGCGATGGCGGCGGCGTTCCTCCATCGCTTTGACGAGGTGACCGATCGCAGGGTCAAGGCATGCCACGTCGGCGCCCTGCGGTTTGATCGCACCATCCGACACTGGGAACCGGTGTTTGCGCGGGCCCGCTGACTGCTGACAGGCCTCTACTCGGATGCTCGCATCGGCGACGCAGCGGGCTCCGCTCTGCTGTTCAACATGGAGAAGCTCTTCGAGACGGTGCTCGCGCTGCGGATCCGGCGTGCCTGTCAGATGCAATTGGGCGGTCGCCTCTCGGTCGCGCGCGCTGCAGGGCCATACGAAGAACCTCGCGACGGCGGGCTTCCAGCTGCGCCCAGACATCACCGTTCAGAGCGGAGACGAGTGCGTCGCCATCTACGACCCAAAATGGAATTGTCTCGATCTCGCCGAACCGAACTCGGGCATCTCGAGCGGTTATGCGTATCAGATGAACGCCTACGCCAGTCGCTACCGCTGAAAGCGACTCGCGCTCGTTTACCCGGCCTCAAGGGACTGCCCGCGAGAAAGGGTCACCGAGTTCGTGCTCATGACAGAAGAGCGGCCGGTACTGGATGTTATCGCGATCGATGTTCGAGAGCTCGCCTTTGGCAGCGGGTTCCCGGCCGGTATCGATGCGATGATCCCAATCGAGCCGCACTGGACGCAACGGTCATCGCAGGCACCGATTTACGAAGCGGTATGAAGGACTTCGCCCCTTTTGCTCCCACAGTGCTTCCACGGGTGTTGGAAACGCGCACGCCGCCCCTTGGGGGCGGCGTTTTCGCGTGCGGAACCGTGTGGGGAGATATGGT
>NZ_JBHMQU010000077.1:0-4554 GCF_042435015.1 Paracoccus panacisoli
GTCCGTCCTCTCGTTGGGCCGGACTCTAGTCACAGATGGAGGAAAAAGCCCGTGGCAGGTCACCCTGCGTGTGCCAGAGCACTCCCAACCAGCCCAGATCGGAGTGCGCCGGCTCGATGATATCGACCGCAGGTCGATCGCCGGATCGAGCGTCATCGCCGCGAACCGACCGACGTTAAGATCTCGGTGGGTTTCGATCTTCTCGATCACGCAGGCGTCTTCGCGGTCAGGGCCATGACTTCGGCCAAGGGCTCTACCATCGGGATCAGGCGGTCTGGATCGGGGCCTATCGGCAACGCGCCGTCCCTACTCATGCCGACAGCAGCGCCGCCTCGGGCTGATCAAATTTCCCGACGAGCCTCGGACGCGCTGGCTAGTGTCGGCAAGAGCTGCACGAAGAGCAGCGGGTGCGCTGTGCATGGTTCATCCTCATAGACCGTCAGCTTGGGCTGGGGCTGGCGTACGACTTGCAGGCTGACACGGCGATGCCACGGTACAGTGGATAAAGAGAGTTTCTGAAACCGTTTGAGAGGAAGCACTGCTGGAAAGCAACTCCCGCAGCGCAACGAGTACTCCGGAACGTTTTTCGTTCATGTCATACACTTCGCACTCGCATCCACCCGATCGCCCACCCCCTAACTTGTCCCCGCCCCCCACCGCCTGTATCGCCGCGAGAATGGAGCGGGTCGACATCCTCATTCTCGGCGGCGGCGCGGCGGGGTTGTTCTGCGCGGGCAGCCTCGCGGGGCAGGGGCGGCGGGTGCTGGTGCTGGAACACGCCCGCGCGCCGGGCGAGAAGATCCGCATCTCGGGCGGCGGGCGCTGCAACTTCACCAATCTCGCCACTGCGCCCGACCGCTTCCTCTCTCAGACCCCGCGCTTCTGCGCCTCGGCGCTGGCGGGCTACACCCCCGCGGACTTCGTGGCGCTCGTGGACCGGGCGGGCATCGCCTGGCACGAAAAGACCGAAGGCCAGCTCTTCTGCGACGGTAGCGCGAAGCAGATCGTCGAGATGCTGCGCCGGCGGATGGAGGGGGCCGAGCTCCGCCTCGGCGTCGCGGTCGAGGGGATCACGGCCGGTACCCCGCACGTCGTCCACACCTCGGCCGGACCGATCCAGGCGCGCCATGTGGTGGTCGCCACCGGCGGCAAGTCGATCCCGAAGATGGGCGCCACGGGCATCGGCTACCGCATCGCCGAGACGACCGGGCACCGCCTCGTCGAAACGCGGCCCGGCCTCGTGCCGCTGACCTTCGGCGCGCATGAGCTGGCGCAGACGGCCCCGCTCGCCGGGCTGTCGGTCGAGGCGGTGGCCGAGACCACCACCGCACCGCGCAAGGGCCAGCGGCCGCCGCGCTTCCGCGACCAGCTGCTCTTCACCCATCGCGGGCTGTCGGGGCCGGCGATCCTGCAGATCTCGAGCTTCTGGCGGCCGGGCGAGGCGCTGCGCCTCGACCTCGCACCCGGCCAAGACCTCGCGGCAGAGCTGATCGCGGCCAAGCGGCAGGCGGGGCGCAGCCACCCGGCGGCGGTGCTGGGCCGGGTGCTGCCGGCGCGGCTCGCCGGCGCCATTGCCGAAGAGATGGGGCTGGGGGCCGCCCGGCTCGCCGATGTCCCCGACCGGGTTCTGGCGACGCTCGCCGCCCGGGTGTCGGCCTGGACGATCAGCCCGGTCGGCTCCGAGGGCTACCGCACCGCCGAGGTCACGCTGGGCGGCGTGGACGGCCGCGACCTCGACGCCCGCACCCTCGAGTCCCGCCGCGTGCCGGGGCTGCATTTCATCGGCGAGGTGGTCGATGTGACCGGCTGGCTCGGCGGCTACAACTTCCAGTGGGCCTGGGCCTCGGCCCACGCCGCCGCCCGCGCCATCCTTGCGGCCTAGACCCGCAGCGGGTCGGCCTTGGCCAGCGCGTCGAACCGCATCAGGCTGGCGATCAGCGCCGGCATCCGGTCGAGCGGGATCATGTTCGGCCCGTCCGAAGGCGCCGTGTCGGGCGTCTCGTGCGTCTCGATGAACACCCCCGCGATCCCCAGCGACACGGCCGCCCGCGCCATGACCGGCGCGAACTCGCGCTGGCCGCCCGACGAGCCGCCCTGGCCGCCCGGCTGCTGGACCGAGTGTGTCGCGTCCATCACCACCGGCCAGCCGGTCCGGGCCATGATCGGCAGCGACCGCATGTCCGCGACCAGCGTATTGTAGCCGAAGCTGACCCCCCGCTCGGTCAGCAGGATACGCTCGTTGCCGGTCGAGGCGACCTTGTCGGCCACGTTGGGCATGTCCCAGGGCGCGAGAAACTGGCCCTTCTTGATATTGACCACCGCGCCGGTCCGACCCGCGGCCAGCAGCAGGTCGGTCTGCCGGCTGAGAAAGGCGGGGATCTGGATGATGTCGGCCACCTCGGCCGCGCGGACCGCCTGCTCGGCGTCGTGCACGTCGGTCAGCACCGGGCAGCCGAAGGCGTCGTGCACGGCGGCGAGCATCTCGAGCCCCTCGTCGATCCCCACCCCGCGCCGCCCCGACAGCGAGGTACGGTTGGCCTTGTCGTAGCTTGCCTTGAAGACGAAGCCCGCCCCGGCTGCGGCGCAGGCCTCGGCCAGCACCCCGGCCAGCCGCAGCGCGTGGTCGCGCGTCTCGAGCTGGCAGGGCCCGGCGATCAGGACCAGCGGCAGGTCGTTGCCGAACACCACGTTGCCCGCGGTGACCGTCCGCTGGTCGCCACCCGCCCCCGCGCCCAGCGTCCCCGGCGCTTCCGAGCCGTTGTCGCGGATCATGTGGACACCTGTTCGCGCAGGATCGAGGCGGTCAGCGACATCATCAGGTAAACTCCGGAAAAGATTAGGAACGCCACGATCGTGTTCTGCAGCGCCTTGGGATAGGTCGCCTCGTCGGGCGGCACCGGGGCCACCGAGAGCGAGAGGTAGCGGACCTGCTTGTTGGCCTCGACCCGCGCGCTTTCCATCTGCGTCGCGGCGGCGGCCAGCAGCTGCTGGCGGGTGGTGAGGTCGCTCTCGGCGATCCTCAGCTCGCCCGAGATCGAGGCGAGCGACGCCCGGTCGCCCTGGTTCACGGTCAGTTGCGAGCGGGTCTCGGCGATCATCGTCTCAAGCCGGCCGATGTCGCCGCGCACGCCCTGCACCCGGCTCTGGTTCGGGCGCGGGTTGGCCTCGAGCTGGCCGAGTTCCAGCTGCTTCTTCGACAGCTCGCTCTCAAGGCTGGCGATGCGGCTCATCACTGCCCCGCTCTCGGCCATCGGGTCGAGGACGCCGAGCTTTTCCTGCAACTGCTGGACGCGGTTTTGCGCGTCCAGAACCTTCTGCTCGGAATCCTCGTAGCGCTCGATCGCGCCCTTCATCTGGTCGTCGCGCAGCCGCGCGGTCATCTGGTCCACCTGCCCCTCGGCATAGCGGATCAGGGCCACGCTGAAATCATGCGAGAGCGTGGGGTCGGGGGCAATGACGTTGAGGTTGATGACCCCCTCGGTCGGGTCGTAGCCGATCTTCACCGAGTCCTTGTAGACGCCGTAGGCCTGCTCCTGCGTGGCATCGGCGGGCAGGCGCTTCAGCGGATCGATGGCCGGGTCCTGGAAGGCGCGGGTGAAGCCCAGCTCCTCATCCAGCCGCTGCATGGCGGCGCGCGAGCTGAGATAGGCCTGCACCGACACGCTGTCGGGGTTGGTGGCCAGTTGCGTGCCCGAGAACAGCCCGCCGAGTTCGCTGCCGCCGCCCGAGTCGGCCTGCTGGATCAGAAACTGCGAGTGCGTCTCGTAAAGCGGCGTCGCCTGGGTGAAGTAGTACCAGCCCGCGATCATCGTCGGCAGGCCGACGAAGAACGCCAGCCGCGCCATCAGCATCATCAGGTTGCGGCGGCGGCGGCGGGCGATGTCGCGCTGGATGCGGAAGATTTCGGCCGCGCGGCGCTCTTCGGTCAGCATCTCGCGCGAGGGCAGGCCGGGCGCGTTGGGGGGCCCGGGCAGGGCGGGGGGCGCGGCCTTGGCCAGGTCGCGGCGCCGGGCGCGGGTCGGCAGCGCCGGGTCTGGCAAGCGCACCGGTGCCTGGGGCGAGGGCGCGGCCTGCGCCTCGGTCCCGGCATCGGCGAGGATGCGGCCCACGGCGCCGCGGTTGAACGGGTCGATGCCGCGGTCGCGCAGGCGCAGCACCGCCTCGACGTCGGTGGCGACCTCGATCCCGTGCATGGCGGCGATGCGGCGGGCGATGCGCAGTTGCCGGCCGGTCAGGTTCTCGGCCCGGATCGCGGCCAGCCGCTCGGCCTCGGTGGCGGGCGCGGCCGGGGTGGCCGCGGCGGCGGGGTCAGCGGGCGTAGCGGGTGCACCTGCCGCAGGGGCGGCCTCGGGCTTGGGCGCGGCGCCCGGAAAGCGGGTGTCGCCGAAGCCGTCGTCGTTCTCGCCCGCGAACAGCCGGTCGATCCCGCCGGGCTGGGCCGCGCCGGGCAGGGGCAGGTTCGCCGCCGCCTCGGCCCCCGACCGCGCGCCGCGCTGCAGCTCGACCCGGATCGCCGCGCGGGGCGGGGTGCCTGCGGGCGGCTGGCTGGGCGCC
>NZ_JBHMQU010000078.1:0-1003 GCF_042435015.1 Paracoccus panacisoli
GTCCGTCCTCTCGTTGGGCCGGACTCTAGTCACAGATGGAGGAAAAAGCCCGTGGCAGGTCACGATCGGCAGGTTGGACGACGCGGCCGTGCGCGTCGGACTTGGGTGGCACGGCGTTGAGCGCCCGGGCGGAACCCTGCATGGCCGGGATAACTGCACGGCCGTGCTCAACAGGATCACGAGCGCCCTTGAAGATGACTTCTGCCGAGAGTTGGCGAAATTCGAGCGTCGCAGCCTCGTCGAAGCGGTGGTGACGAACCATGAGGCGGCGGCCGCTGAACGGACATTGTGGCACCGGACCTCGGGTGCCCTTATCGGGCTCGCCGAAGACGAAGCCGTAATTAGGAGTGAGATCGCCGAACAACTGGGCAAGCTGAACGGCACGTTCCTTGCGAGCCGCATCCTGATTGAGGCCGGCCTTTGCGAGTGCCCTCTCGGCACTGGTCAGCAGCCCGCCCCCATCGACCTTTCCAGGCTCATGGCTAAGGCGAGCATGATTTTCTACCTAGGCGGCTACTCAGACGCTATTCGGTACGGTGGAATGAAGCCTGAGGTTCGCATCTCACCCGCTGGGCAGGTTCAGATCGACGCAAGCTTCTTCGACGCGATCATGGAGCCTACGGGACGCCACGTGACCGACCAGATGATCGATGCCCACAGGGATCGCTACGCCACACTGCTTCGGGAGCCCGACGTAAATACCAAGAGCGTCGAGGAGCTCGTAGAGCCGGACTTCCTCAGAGCTTGGAAGGAGGAGGTCGGGGCGTCGCTAGCCGATTTCCGAGCGGCGCTCGAAGCGATCGAAAACAGGCTGGTGGAAGCTGGCCGCGGTTGGGAAGTGCTGCCTCGGCCGGAGTTGATCGCCTTTTTGGAAAGCCACATCGCTGAACCGGAAGCATACGTATCAGCCCTAGAAAGCATCCCCCGGGAGCGTTGGAAGGTAAGCCTCCGGCGGGAGCCGTCTGACGAGATTTCGACGGCGATGATAAGTCCGACCTTATGG
>NZ_JBHMQU010000079.1:0-47460 GCF_042435015.1 Paracoccus panacisoli
GGTCCAGCGCCGCCTGCGTGCCCGAGCCCGAGCGGCGCAGCGACCGCGCGCGGTCGCCCGCGGCCACGGCCTGGCGCTGCGCGGCCTCGGTGCTGGCGATCTGGCTCTGCGCCTGGCTGACGCCCGCCACGGCGCGCTGCAGCTCGGCCTGCGCCTGTGCGAGCTGCGCCGAGAGCGTGGCATCGGCCAGCCGCGCGAGTTCCTGCCCCTTCTCGACCCGGTCGCCGGCCTCGGCCCCCAGCGCCACGATCTCGAACCCCGAGACCTGCGGATAGACCTGCACGATCTGCCGCGCGACGAGCGTCCCGCTGAGCGGCACCCGCGCCTCGACATCGGCCATCTCGGCCATCGCGGCGGTGACCGTCGGGGCCGTGGCGGCCCCCTGCGGGGCGGTGGGGGCGTCAGCAGCCCGCGCGGGAACGGCCCCCGCCATCGCGGCGGCGGCCACCATCAGCGCGGTCAGGATCGGCGGCAGGCGCATCGGACGGCATCCCCGGTCTTCTGCCCGGATGGCCCATGCCCCGGGGTCGGACCGTCACGACGGCCCTGCCGGCCCCGCGGCGGGGCCGGATCAGGCCTCTCACATAGCTTTCCTTGGCCTCGACAACAATGCACCAGCCCGTGCGCGGGCGCTTAAAGCCGGATGCTCGTCACCCCCGGCAGGCGCAACTCGCCCAGCAGGTCGCGCAGCTCCTGCCGGGCCGCGACGTTTGAGAGCGACAGCGCCTGCGTACCCACGTCGCGCAGGTCGAGCAGCGTCAGCCCGCGCGGGAAGAGCTCCCGGAACACCACCCGCTCGGCGAACCCCGCGGCAACCCGGAACCCGATCCGCCGCGACAGCCGGTCCAGCGCCTCGCCGACCTTGCGCTTGTTGTGCATCTCGGTCGTGCCAAGCCGGTTCCTGAGCACGATCCAGTCGATCGGCCCCGCCCCCGCCTGGCCGCGCAGCTGCCGCGCCGACCAGACCATCTCGGCATAGATCGAGGGACCCAGCACCTCGCCCTCGGGCGACATCCGGGCCAGCAGGTCGAAGTCGATGAAGCTGTCATTGAGCGGCGTCACCAGCGTGTCGGCCAGCGTGTGAGCCATCTGGCTCAGCTTGGTGTGCGAGCCGGGGCAGTCGATGACGATGAAATCCTGCCGCGCGTCCATCTCGCCCAGCACATCGGACAGAGGATCGGCGCTGTCGCGGGGCAGCTCGGCCAGCGCCGGCGTCGGCAGCGCAAGCCCCTCGCGCGCCATGAACGCGGCGCGGTTCTCGAGATACCGCCCGAAGCTGCGCTGCCGCACGTCGAGGTCGAGTGCGCCGACCCGGTGCCCCATCCGCGCCAGCGCGGTGGCGACGTGCATCGAGGTCGTGGACTTGCCCGAGCCGCCCTTTTCGTTGCCCACGACGATGATATGCGCCACGAATCGCCCCTGATGCCTCTCGGCCGCAGGCTAACCGCGCCGTCCGGCGGTGTCAGGCCGCGCCCGGCAATCAGTTGTGGACAAAGAGCCCGTTGACCAACCTCGCGGCCCGACACATATTCCCCGCGAAGAATATGAACAGGAGGCAACCATGCCCCCCTCTGCCCCCCGCGCGCCCATCGTGAAGCCGTTCTTCGACCGCCCCACGGGCAGTCTGCAGTACGTCTTCCACGACCCCGAGACGATGCACGGCGCGATCGTCGATCCGGTCTGGAACTTCTGCCCCCGCGCCGCCCGGACCTGGACCGCGGACGCCGACCGGATCCTCGCCTATGTCCGCGAGATGGGGATTACTGTCGATTGGGTGCTCGACACCCACCCCCATGCGGATCACCTGTCGGCGGCCGTCTATCTCTCCGAGCAGCTCGGCGGGGTGCCGCGCGGCATCGGCGCCAAGGTGACCGAGATCCAGGCGCTGTGGCGCGAGATCTACAACGACGACAGCCTGCCGCAGGACGCGAGCCCGTGGGACCGGGTGTTCGAGGACGGCGACGAGTTCATGGTCGGGTCGATCCCGGTGCGGGTGATGCTGTCGCCCGGCCACACGCTCGCCTCGGTCACCTATGTCGCGGGCGACGCGGCCTTCGTGCACGACACGCTGATGATGCCCCCCTCGGGCAGCAGCCGCGCCGATTTCCCGGGCGGCAGCGCCGAGGTGCTGTGGCGCTCGATCCGGGCGATCCTCGACCTGCCGGCCGAGACGCGGCTCTTCATAGGCCACGACTACCCCGAGGGCGGGGACGCGCCGCGCTACATGGCGACGGTGGCCGAGCACCGGCTGACCAACCAGCACGTCAAGGACGGGGTGCAGGCGGCCGAGTTCATCGCCCTGCGCGAGGCCCGCGACCGGACCCTGTCGCTGCCGGTCCAGATCCTGCACGCGCTGCAGGTGAACCTGCGCGGCGGCCGCCTGCCCCCGGCCGAGGACGACGGGCGGTCGTATTTCAAGATCCCCGCCAACTACTTCGACCGCCCCAAGGGCTGAGGCCGAAAACGCAGAACGCCGCCCCTCGGGGCGGCGTTCGCAGTCGGCGCGAGGGCGAAGGGCTCAGAAGCCCAGGCCCGCGTATTTGTTCTTGAAGCGCGACACGCGCCCCCCGGTGTCCATCAGCTTCGCCGAGCCGCCGGTCCAGGCCGGGTGCGACGTGGGGTCGATGTCGAGCGACATGGTGTCGCCCTCTTTGCCCCAGGTCGAGCGGGTCTGATAGGTGGTGCCATCCGTCATCTTGACGGTGATCATGTGGTATTCGGGATGGGTTTCGGCTTTCATCGCGGCACCTCAGGCGTTCGGGTTGGCGTCGGCTTTGGGGGCCTTCGGCTTGTAGTTCTGCACTTCGGCGATCCGGGCCGATTTGCCGCGGCGATCGCGCAGGTAGTACAGCTTGGCGCGGCGCACGCGGCCGCGGCGGACGACCTCGATCGACTCGATGTTGGTCGAGTAGAGCGGGAAGACGCGCTCGACGCCCTCGCCGAACGAGATCTTGCGCACGGTGAACGAGGCGCCCAGCGTCTCGCCGCCCTTGCGGCTGATGCACACGCCCTCGTAGTTCTGGACGCGGCTCCGGGTGCCCTCGGTCACCTTGAAGCCGACGCGCACGGTGTCGCCGGCCTTGAAATCCGGGATGGTCTTGCCGAGGGCCGCGATCTGTTCGGCCTCGATTTCAGCGATCAGGTTCATCGCCCTGGTCCTTTCGTTGCTCGCGGCGGTCCCGCGATTGGTGTGATGCGCCCGAGAGCTGCCGGTCCTTAGCCGAGTCCCCACCGTCGAGATGGGCCCGCCACAGATCGGGGCGACGTTCCTTGGTCAGCCTTGCGGCCTCGTCCGCCCGCCATTGCGAAATGGCCGCGTGATGGCCGGAGAGCAGAACCTCCGGTATCCTGCGGCCTTCCCATTCGGCGGGCTTCGTGTACTGCGGATGTTCAAGCAGGCCGGAGGAAAAGGATTCCTCGGCCAGGGACGCCTGATTCCCCAGCACGCGCGGTATAAGGCGGACGGTCGCATCGATCAAGACCTGCGCGGCCAGCTCTCCGCCGGTCAGGACATAGTCGCCGATGCTGATCTCCTCGATCCCGCGGGCATCGAGGATGCGCTGGTCCACCCCCTCGAAGCGCCCGCAGATCAGCGTGACGCCGGGGCCCTGGGCCAGCGCCCGCGCCCGCGCCTGCGTCAGCGGCGCCCCGCGCGGCGAGAGATAGACCACCGGCAGCCCCGGCGGGGTCCGGTCGAGCGCCGCGGCCAGCACGTCGGCGCGGATCACCATGCCCGCGCCGCCCCCCGCCGGCGTGTCGTCCACGTTGCGGTGCCGGCCGATGCCGTGCTCGCGCAGGGCGACGGTCTCAAGACGCCACAGCCCCTCGGACAGCGCCTTGCCGGTCAGCGAGAGGCCTAGGACGCCGGGGAACGCCTCGGGGAACAGCGTCACGACATGGGCAGTCCAGGCGCCGGCGACCTCGGGCGGTTCCATCAGGTCGCGCGGGCGGACGCTGGCGCGGATGGCCACGCGGCCGTGCGAGCGGGGGGTGGCGGGCGCCTCGGCGGTCACGGCCGCGGCCCCTCGTCGTCGTCGCGGGTCAGGCGACCGGCGTCGTCGAGCATCCCGTTCACCGCCGCGTCGCGGCGCGCGGACCAGAGCTGCACCGAGAGCCCCGTCCCCGCCAGCGCCAGCAGCACCGGCGGCAGCGCGCCCCAGCGCGGGGTCCAGCCGGTCGCGCGGGAGACCCAGAGCCCGAGGCCCCAGAGCGCGCCCGCGACCGCCGCGTTGACCGCCACGCCCATCGCCGGGATCGCCGGGTGGGACCAGCGCGCCGGGTCGGTGGTCAGCATGTAGCGCGCCGCAAAGATCGCCGCGAAGAGGCCCACGCTGTAGCCCCCGGCCCCGCCCAGCCCGGCGAGGAAGGGCGTCGCCAGCACCACGAAGCCCGCCAGCATCAGCAGCCGCAGGCGGGTGGCGAGGGGGGCGAGCGGGTCGCTCATTCGTCGCTCTCGGGCGGGTCGGCGACGATGCGGCCGGCGCTCAGGTCCACGGTCGGCACCGCCGCGCGGGTGAAGGGCACCAGCAGCGTGCCGGATTGTCCATGAATCTCAAGGATGTCGCCCGCGCCGTGGTCGTGGATCGCCCGCACCCGGCCGAGGCTCGCGCCGCCGGGATCGACCACCTCGAGCCCGATCAGGTCGGCGTGGTAGAACTCGTCATCGCCCAGCGCCGGCAGCGCCGCGCGGTCGGCCCACAGGGTCACGCCCTTCAGCGCGTCGGCCTGTTCCTTGGTCTCGACGCCCGAGAGCCGCGCCCCGAGCCCGCCGTTCACAGGCCGGGTCAGCGTCACGGCAAAGCGCCGGGTGCCGTCCTCGGTGGTCAGCGTCCCGTAGGTGGCGATGTCCTCGGCGGTCGTGCAGAAGCTCTTGAGCCGCACCTCGCCGCGGACGCCGAAGGCCCCGGCGATGGCGCCCACGCAGGTCTTGTCGGTCATGGCGAACGCCCCTCGTGCTCAGGGAAAGCTCTGTAAAAGCAAGTCGTTGCGGCCGGTTGGACCGCAGCGGCGCGGGGCGGGCCTGTGCGCGCCCCGCGCCGGTGCTGTGCGGCCCGCGCCCCGGGGTGGTCCCCCGGCGCGGGCCGGACGGATCACTCGTCGGCCTTGGCGGCGTCGGCGGCAGCCTCGTCGGCAACCTCGACCGAGGCCTCCTCGGCGGCGGCGGCGGGGGCGTTCTTGGCCTCTTCCGCGGCGGCGCGGGCGGCTTCCTCGCGGTCGGCGCGCTTCTTCGCGCGCTCTTGCGCGGCCTTGCCGGGCTCACCCTTCTTCGGGTTGGCGCGGTCGGATTTCTCTTTCACGCCAGCGGCTTCGAGGAAGCGGGCCACGCGGTCGGTGGGCTGGGCGCCCTGCGACAGCCAGTGCTGCACACGCTCCATGTCCATCTTGATTCGGTCCTCGCTGTCCTTGGGCAGCAGCGGGTTGTAGGTGCCCAGCTTCTCGAGGAAGCGGCCGTCGCGCGGCATCCGGCTGTCCGAGGCGACGATCGAGTAGTGGGGGCGTTTCTTGGACCCGCCGCGGGCGAGCCGGATCTTCATGGCCATGAGGTATCTCCTTGGTATGGCTTGGTTATTTTTGCAGTTGCTCGTGATGCCGGATGACTTCCGAGATCACGAAGTTCAGGAACTTGCGCGCGAAGGCCGGGTCGAGGTCGGCCTCGCGCGCGAGCCGTTCGAGCCGCTCGATCTGGGCCGCCTCGCGCGCCGGGTCCGAGGGCGGCAGCGCGTGTTCGGCCTTGAGCCGGCCCACGCCCTGGGTGTGCTTGAACCGCTCGGCGAGGGTGAAGACGAGCACCGCGTCGAGCCGGTCGATCGAGGCGCGGTGCTCGGCGAGGATCGCCGCCGCCCGCACCGCCGGATCGGCCGAGGTGGCGTCTGCATCGGGGGCGATGTTCGTCTGAGATTCATGCATCGTTCGTGCACCGTTCATGCGAATGCCGTTCATACGAGTCCGCCACCGAGGCCGCCGCAGGGACCGCCCCCATCGGATGCCGCCAGACCCCCAGCGCGCCGCCGTCGGGGTGGGCGGGGGGCACCGCGGCGTCCGGGTCGCGAACCGCGCCCAGCCGCTCGGCCAGCGCGATCGAGCGGGCGTTCTCGAGGTCGATGTAGCTGACCGCGGTCGCCCAGCCGAGGTGGGTGCGGGCGTGGTCGCGGACCGCCGCCGCGGCCTCGGCCGCGAGCCCCTGCCCCTCGTGGGCGTCGTCCCACAGCATCCAGCCGATCTCGTGCTCGGGCCAGGTGTCGGGGAACCACGGGCCGGCCATGCCGATGGCGCGCTCGGCGCCGGTGCGGCTGTCGCCCCGGACGATGGTGAAGGGGCCGAAGCCGCGCAGCACCCAGTGCCCGAGGATGGTGCCGAAGGCCCGCCACGCGCGCCCCGGCTCGGTCGTGCCGCCGACGAAGCGGGCCCGGTCCGAGCCGAGGAAGGCGCAGAACGGCGCCGCGTCCCACGGCTCGGGCGCGCGCAGGATCAGGCGCTTGGTATGGATCACGGGGGTGCCGGTCAGGGTAACGGTCATGCCGTGCCCTCCGCGGGGTGGCGCCAGATGGTGCAGGGGGCGCCGCGCAGGGTGATCTCGCGCTCAGGCACCGCGCCCAGCCGCTCGGCCAGACGGATCGAGCGGGTGTTGCCGGGGTCGATCAGCGAGATCGGCGCCGGATGCCCCCGCCCGCGCCACCAGCGGCGGACGGCGAGGGCCGCCTCATGCGCCAGCCCGCGACCCTCGAACCCGTCGAAGAGGTGCCAGCCGAGTTCCGGCTCGGGCCAGTCGATGTGGTGGCCGATGCCGAGGCGACCGGCGGTCGCGCCGGTCGTGCGGTCCTCGGCCGTCCACCAGCCGAAGCCGCGCAGCAGCCAGTGGCCGAGCATCCCGCGCAAGCCGTCCCACGCCGCATACGGCGCCGGGTTCGCCCCGCCGACGAACCGCGCCCGGTCCGAGGCCGCGAAGGCGGCGAAGGCCGGCAGGTCGGCCATGCGCGGCTCGCGCAGGACCAGCCGCTCGGTCTCGATCACCGGAATCTCGACGGACAGCACCGGCATCACTTCTTCCCGAACAGCCCCGAGAGCCCGCCGGGCAGGTTCAGACCGCCCAGCTGGCCGCCCAGACCCTTCTGGTCCTGCAGCATCTTCGTCGCCTCGGCCATCTTCGCCGGATCGACATCGGCCAGATCGGGCAGCCCGCCGCCCTTGCCGGACATGGCGCGCATCGCCTGCTTCAGCATCGCGCCCTTGCCCATCTTGCTGACCTTCTTCATCGTGTCAGCCATCTGGCGCTGCATCTTCAGCAGCTTGTTCAGCTCGGCCACGTCCATCCCGGCGCCCGCGGCGATCCGCTTCTTGCGGGACGCCTGCAGCAGGTCGGGGTTGGCGCGTTCCTTCTTGGTCATCGAGTTGATCAGCGCGATCTGGCGGCGGATCATGGTGTCGTCGATGCCCGCGGCCTCGGCCTGCTTGGCCATCTTGCCCATGCCGGGCATCATGCCCATGATCGACTGCATCCCGCCCATCTTCTGCATCTGCTCAAGCTGCCCGCGCAGGTCGTTCATGTTGAACAGACCCTTGGCGAAGCGCTTCATCATCCGCTCGGCCTGCTCGATCTCGAGCGTCGCCTGGGCCTTTTCGACCAGCGCCACGATGTCGCCCATGCCGAGGATGCGGCCGGCCACGCGCTCGGCGTCGAACGCCTCGAGCGCGTCCATCTTTTCGCCCAGACCCACGAAGCGGATCGGCTTGCCGGTGACCGCGCGCATGGAAAGCGCCGCACCGCCCCGCCCGTCCCCGTCCATCCGGGTCAGCACCACGCCCGAGACGCCGACCTTGGCGTCGAACTCGGTCGCCACGTTGACGGCGTCCTGGCCGGTCAGGCCGTCGACGACCAGCAGCGTCTCGCGCGGGGAGGTCACGTCGCGGACCTGCTGGACCTCGTCCATCAGCGCCTGATCGATGTGCAGCCGGCCGGCGGTGTCGAGCATGTAGACGTCATAGCCGCCAAGCGAGGCCTGCTGCTTCGCGCGCCGGGCGATCTGGACCGCGCTCTCACCCT
The DNA here is from genome assembly GCF_042435015.1 of Paracoccus panacisoli. NCBI lineage: Bacteria > Pseudomonadati > Pseudomonadota > Alphaproteobacteria > Rhodobacterales > Paracoccaceae > Paracoccus > Paracoccus panacisoli. The sequence continues at coordinate 8,042 of NZ_JBHMQU010000079.1, forward strand.
TGACGATGGGCAGGGTGTCGACGCCGATCTGGGTGCCGAGGATCGCGAGCTGCTCCATCGCCGCCGGGCGGTTGGTGTCGAGCGAGGCCATCAGCACGCGCTTCTTCTCGCGCTCCTTAAGGCGGCGGGCGAGCTTCGCGGTGGTGGTGGTCTTGCCCGAGCCCTGCAGGCCGACCATCAGGATCGGCGCCGGGGGGTTGTCGATCCTGAGCGCGTCGGCCTCGCCCTCGCCCGAGAGCATGGCGATCAGCTCGTCGTGGACGATCTTGACGACCTGCTGGCCGGGGGTGATCGACTTGGTGACGGCCGAGCCGGTGGCCTTGGCGGTGACGGCGCGCACGAAGCTGCGCACCACGGGCAGCGAGACGTCGGCGTCGAGCAGCGCCTGGCGCACCTCGCGCATGGCGGCGGTGACGTCATCCTCGGTCAGCGCGCCCTGCTTGGTCAGGCGGTCGAAGACCCCGCCAAGGCGGTCGGACAGGTTCTCGAACATCGCGGGCCTCCGCAGCAAAACGACAGGACCCCCGTGGGCGCAACCGCGCTGACGGGGGGCGATCCCCGACCGGCGGGGACCGGAAGGACGTCCTTCCGGGAATCCGGGTGGACATTCCATCCCGGGCGGCGAGAGTCAAGCGCGCAAAGGAGACCGCCCCATGAGCCAGAACCCCGGCCTGAACCCCGCCCCGCCCGTCAGCCGCTTCACCGTCCCGAACCTGCGCGCCCTGCCCCCCGACATTCAGGAGATGATCCGCGCCGTGCAGGAGAAGTCGGGGTTCGTCCCCAACATCTTCCTGGCCCTCGCCCATCGCCCGGCCGAGTTCCGCGCCTTCTTCGCCTATCACGACGCGCTGATGGAGAAGGACGAGGGGCTCACGAAGGCCGAGCGCGAGATGATCGTGGTGGCCACGAGCGGGCTGAACCGCTGCCAGTACTGCGTCGTGGCGCACGGGGCGATCCTGCGGATCCGGGCGCGTGACCCGCTGATCGCCGACCAGCTGGCGATCAACTGGCGCAAGGCGAACCTGTCGGACCGGCACTGGGCGATGCTGCAATTCGCCGAGCTGGTGGCGATGGACGCCGATTCGATCACCGAGGACGACCATCTGGACATGGCCGAGGCGGGGTTCTCGGCCGACGAGATCTGGGACATCGGCGCAATCGCGGCGTTCTTCGGGATGTCCAACCGGCTGGTGAACATGGCCGAGATCCCGCCGAACGAAGAGTTCTACATGCTGGGCCGCACGACGCGCACGAATTCGTGATCGAACCATATCTTCGGACAGTTGTTGCAATCCAAGAAGAGCAACATGGAGGAAGTCTGATGATGATGCGTCACGCCTTGTTGGCCTCGGCATTCGCGTTCTGCGGGGTCGCCGCCAACGCCGCCACCGACACCATGGCCGGCGCCACGACGGCAACCGTGGTCGACGTGATCGTGGCCTCGGCCGATCACACCACGCTCGCCAAGGCCGCGACCACGGCCGGGCTGGTCGACACGCTGAAGGGTGACGGCCCGTTCACCGTCTTTGCCCCGACCAACGCCGCGTTCGAGGCCCTGCCGGCCGGTCAGGTCGACGAGCTGATGAAGCCGGAAGGCAAGGACAAGCTGACCAAGCTGCTGGGCTGCCATGTGGTGGCCAGCAAGGCGATGGCAGCCGACGTGGCAAAGCTGATCACCGACGGCTCCGGTAAGGCCGAGGTCGAGACGGTGGGCGGCTGCAAGCTGCAACTAACCATGGACGGCCAAAAGGTGAAGGTCGGCGGGATGGATTCGACCACCAACGCCACCGTAACCGCTGCCGACCTGGCGGCGGGCAACGGGGTGGTGCACGTTATCGACTGGGTTCTGGTTCCTAAGATGTGACCGCGGGCACACGCGATATGCAAGCGGGCCGCCCCATCTCGGGGCGGCCTTTTCGCATCATGTCATGAGGCCTTGTCGGGCCGGTCCACCAGCGCCACCAGATCCATCATGATCCGGTTCAGCTCGAAATCCTTGGGGGTATAGACCCGCGCCACGCCCATCGCGGTCAGGCGCTTGGCGTCCTCGTCGGGGATGATCCCGCCGACCGTCACCGGGATGTGCCCCAGCCCCGCGGCGCGCATCCGCGCCAGCACGTCCTCGACCAGCGGCAGGTGGCTGCCCGAGAGAATCGAGAGGCCGACGACGTGGGCCTCCTGCTCCTGCGCGGCGGCGACGATCTCGGCCGGGGTCAGGCGGATGCCGTCATAGGTGATGTCGATGCCGCAATCGCGCGCGCGGAAGGCGATCTGCTCGGCGCCGTTGGAATGCCCGTCGAGCCCCGGCTTGCCGACCACGAACTTGAGCCGGCGGCCCAGCCGGGCGCTGACCGCGTCGACGGCCTCGCGGATCGGCTCGAGCCCCTCGGTGCGGTTGCTGGGCGAGGGCGAGACGCCCGTGGGCCCGCGGTATTCGCCGTGCACCTGCCGCATCACCCCCGCCCATTCGCCAGTGGTGGCGCCGGCGCGGGCCGCGGCGATCGAGGCGGGCATCACGTTGCGCCCGGCCGCGGCGTCGGCGCGCAGCTGCGCCAGCGCGGCCTCGACCGCGGCGGTGTCGCGGGAGGCGCGCCAGTCGTTCAGCCGGGCGATCTGGTCGGCCTCGACCGCCGGGTCGACGACCATGATCCCGCTGTCGCCCGCGGTCAGCGGCGAGGGCTCGCCCTGCTGCCAGCGGTTGACGCCGACCACGACCGTCTCGCCCGCCTCGACCCGGTTCAGCCGGGCGGCGTTCGATTCGACCAGCCGCGCCTTCATGTAGTCGATGGCCGCGATCGCGCCGCCCATCTCGTCCAGCAGCTTCAGCTCGGCCCGCGCGCCGTCCTTGAGCGCCTCGACCTTCTCGGCCACCGCCGGGTTGCCGTCGAAGAGGTCGCCGAATTCCAAGAGGTCGGTTTCATAGGCCATGATCTGCTGCATCCGAAGCGACCACTGCTGGTCCCACGGCCGCGGCAGGCCCAGCGCCTCGTTCCACGCCGGCAACTGCACGGCGCGGGCGCGGGCGTTCTTGCTCAGCGTCACCGCCAGCATCTCGATCAGGATGCGGTAGACGTTGTTTTCCGGCTGCTGCTCGGTCAGGCCGAGGCTGTTGACCTGCACCCCGTAGCGGAAGCGGCGATATTTCTCGTCCTCGATGCCGTAGCGGTCGCGGGTGATCTCGTCCCAGAGCTCGGTGAAGGCGCGCATCTTGCAGAGCTCGGTGACGAAGCGGATGCCGGCGTTCACGAAGAAGCTGATCCGCCCGACCATCGCCGGGAAATCCTCGGGCGCGACCTTGCCCTTGAGGTCGTCGAGCACCGCGATCCCGGTGGCGAGCGCATAGGCAAGCTCCTGCTCGGGCGTCGCGCCGGCCTCCTGCAGGTGATAGGAACACACGTTCATCGGGTTCCATTTCGGCAGATGCGCCTGCGTATAGGCGGCGACATCCGTGATCATGGCCAGGCTCGGCTTCGGCGGGCAGATATAGGTGCCGCGCGACAGGTACTCCTTGACCAGATCGTTCTGCACCGTGCCCTGCAGCGCCGCGATCTCGGCCCCCTGCTCTTCGGCCACCGCGATGTAGAGCGCCAGCAGCCACGGCGCGGTGGCGTTGATCGTCATCGAGGTGTTCATCTGCTCGAGCGGGATGGCGTCGAACAGCGCCCGCATGTCGCCGAGGTGACAGATCGGCACGCCGACCTTGCCGACCTCGCCGCGGGCCAGCACGTGGTCGCTGTCATAGCCGGTCTGGGTCGGCAGGTCGAAGGCGACCGAGAGACCCGTCTGCCCCTTGGCGAGGTTCGTGCGGTAGAGCGCGTTCGACTTTTCCGCCGTCGAATGGCCGGCATAGGTGCGGAACAGCCAGGGTTTGTCCTTGGTGGCCATGACGGGCGCCCTTCGCAAGATTCTTTCGGTTGGGGCCAGATAACGGTCAGATTGCTGCGCCGTCAATTCGCCGCAGCGCGGCGAAACGCAGCGGCGTCAACCTGTCCTTAATCTGTGCTGGGGTAGAGAGGCATGGGACGGCGAATCGGCGCGGTGACGGCACGGCGGATCGGACATATTGTTGCGTGACCCTACGGCGGTCCTATTGCAATGTTGCGCGGCGGCGAATACCGCTGGGCGCCAAGACCGCGGCGATTCTGCACTGCGGCACGACATGAGGAGATGCCCATGGCTCTGGACGCCCCCAGCCCGATCGCGCCCTATGATGCGCCGCAAAAGGATCTCTACGAGATCGGCGAGATGCCGCCGCTCGGCCATGTTCCGAAGCAGATGTACGCCTGGGCCATCCGCCGCGAGCGTCACGGCGAGCCCGACAAGTCCTTCCAGGTCGAGGTCGTGGACACGCCCGCGATCGACAGCCACGAGGTGCTCGTCCTCGTGATGGCGGCGGGCGTCAACTACAACGGCATCTGGGCCGGTCTCGGCCAGCCGATCAGCCCCTTCGACGGCCACAAGCAGCCCTATCACATCGCCGGCTCGGACGCCTCGGGGGTGATCTGGGCGGTGGGCGACAAGGTCCGCAACTGGAAGGTGGGCGACGAGGTCGTGATCCACTGCAACCAGGACGACGGCGACGACGAGGAGTGCAACGGCGGCGACCCGATGTATTCGCCGACCCAGCGGATCTGGGGCTACGAGACGCCCGACGGCTCGTTCGCGCAGTTCACCCGGGTGCAGGCCCAGCAGCTCATGCCGCGCCCGCGCCACCTGACGTGGGAGGAGAGCGCCTGCTACACGCTGACGCTCGCCACCGCCTACCGGATGCTCTTCGGGCACGAGCCGCATGAGCTGAAGCCGGGCATGAACGTGCTGGTGTGGGGCGCCTCGGGCGGGCTCGGGTCGTTCGCGATCCAGCTGATCAACGCGGCCGGCGCCAACGCCATCGGCGTGATCTCGGAAGAGGACAAGCGCGAGTTCGTCATGGGCCTTGGCGCCAAGGGCGTCATCAACCGCAAGGACTTCAACTGCTGGGGCGCGCTGCCCAAGGTCGGCAGCGAGGAGTACAAGCAGTGGTTCAACGAGGTCCGCAAGTTCGGCAAGGCGATCTGGGATATCACCGGCAAGGGCAACAACGTCGACATCGTGTTCGAGCACCCGGGCGAGGCGACCTTCCCGGTCTCGACCTTCGTCTGCAAGAAGGGCGGCATGGTGGTGATCTGCGCCGGCACCACCGGCTTCAACTGCACCTTCGACGTGCGCTATATGTGGATGCACCAGAAGCGCCTGCAGGGCTCGCACTTCGCGCATCTCAAGCAGGCGAGCGCGGCCAACAAGCTGATGCTCGAGCGCCGGATCGACCCCTGCATGAGCGAGGTCTTCCCCTGGGCCGAGATCCCCGACGCGCACACCAAGATGCTGCGCAACCAGCACAAGCCCGGCAACATGGCGGTGCTGGTGCAGGCGCCGGTGACCGGGCTCAGGACCGTCGAGGACGTGCTCGAGGCTGGGCCGACGAAGGGCTGAGCGGCTGGTTTAGGTGAGTTTGGGAGAGGCCGGCAGTTTGCCGGCCTTTTGCTTTGGCATGGGGGCCGGGCCGGGGTGGCGCGCCGGTCAGGAGAGCCCTGCACGGCAAGCGGTTTGAGTGGCCGCCGCGCGCAGCCGGCTGCGCGCGCGGCGCGGTGCGTGCCTGCGCGCAGGACGGGCGCCGGGCGGCAGCGATGAGCCTCGCGGGCGGGCCTGCGAGGTGTGGCGCGGCGCCAGCCACCCTCCCGCCGCACCGCCTCGCGCGCGGCCCGGGGCTGCAGTTGAAGGGGTCTCGCCTTAGGGGGTCTCGCCGAAGGGGGGCTCGCCGGCGGAAAGCCGACCGTGGTGACTAGCGGCGTGAACTGCTGGACGGGCGGCGCTGTTCGCCTCCCGGGCATTGAGTGCACGGCGTGATGAGGGCGATTCCTCCGGCGGGGCGCCAGCACGGCGCCAACCTGCCCACGAGGAAGGGACGCAGGCCGGGCGACAGCCGTAAGAATCGAGCGCGCGCCGGGCCTCCGCGCCGCCGCACGCCATGGCGACCCCTGCCCCTGGCGGCGCCGCTGCACAGGCGCGGGGGCCTGGAAACCGGTCATCCTTTGCCCCCTAATGAGGCTGGCCGGGTCGCGCGTAGTCCGAACACAGGTGACGCCGTGGCAGAGGCTTCCTGCGGGCTGCACGGGACCGAGCAGTACGACCGACAGATGGCGGGCGCGCCGAGACGGGGGGGGCACAATTCATGACGGCAATCTGCGGTAGTCGCAGGGCAAAACTAGCCCCGTGAACCCGCGCGATTCACCGAGGCGGAGGGCTGGGTCAGCCTCTCGGCCAGCCCATCACCTACGGCCAAACCACGCGTTTACCCGCCGGCCCGCTCACTCCGCCACCTTGTAGCTCTGCGGCGGCTGCGCGGTGTCCTTGAGTTGGCTCACGTCCACCCCCGCCGTCTCGAGCGCCTTGACCGCCTCGGCGCGGGTCGCGGCGTCCAGCTCGGGCGTGCGGGCCAGGATCCAGCCGATGTTCTCCTCGGGCGAGCGGACCGCCGCCCACTGGTACTTGCCGTCCACCACGTCGCTCGCCGCGGCGACGGTGTAGTTCACCCCCTGGCTCGTGTCCCCGACCGGGAACTGCACGTCGAGGGTGTTGAAGTTGCCGCCCACGACCGTGGCTGTGCCCTCGATCGTCGCCACCGCGCCGCCGGGGCCGTCGCAGCGGTTCGTCACCGTCACCTTCTCGCCCGCCAGCGCATAGGTGGCGGTCACGCCGCCGGTGCACATCTCCTGGAACTTCGCCGGGGTGCGGGCGATCTCGTACCACGTGCCGACATAGGCCTCGGGGTCGATCTCGGTCTTCGCCACGGTGCCGGCATCCTGCGCGAACGCAGGCGTCAGGGTCAGCAGCGACACGGCGAGGGCTTGGGCGATCTTCATGGCGGTCTCCTGTTCCGGGTTCGTGGCCCAACGCCCCCCTGCCCCCGCCGTTCCCCCCGCGGTCCGCTGCCGGGTTGCCGCGGCGGCCGGGCGGGCTAGAAGGGGACATGACCCCGCCCCCCGACCCGGACCCCGCCCCGGCCGCCACGCTGCCGGTTGCGCCCACCCTCTCACCCGATCAGGCGGACGCCTGGGACGCGCTGGCCGAGACGCTGGCCGCGGCGGGCGTGGACCTCGTGGCCGAAGAGGTCCGGCCCGCGGCCGAGGGCAAGGGCCGGGTGATGGCGGTGCTGGGCAAGGCCGGCTCGGGCAAGACGCTGCTGCTGGCCGAACTGACGCGGGCGCTGGCGGCGGCCGGCGTGCAGGTGGTCAGCGGCGACTATGAGGGGCGCCGGCGCAAGGACGCGCGCACCGTCGCGGTGCTGGCCCCGACCAACAAGGCAGCCTTCGTGCTGCGCACCCGCGGTGTGCCCGCGACCACCATCCACCGCATTCTCTATACCCCCGTCTACGACCCGCAGTACGAACGCCTCGCCGACTGGCTGGCGGGGACCGGCGAGCGCCCGGTGATCGAGGGGCTGAGCGAGCCGGCGCTCGACCGGGCGCTGGCGTTCTACCAGCAGCACGGCTCGATCCCCGGGGCGCTGGCGGCGGCGGGGCTGCGGGGGTCGGACTTCATCCAGGGGTGGAAGCGGCGCGAGGATGCGCTCGACATCGGGCTGATCGACGAATCCTCGATGCTCGACGAGCGCCAGTTCGACGACCTGCGCGAGATCTTTCCGGTGCTGGTGCTGTTCGGCGACCCCGCGCAGCTCGCCCCCGTCGGGCAGTCGGGCGAGATGGTCTTCGACCGCCTCGCCGCGCCGCAGAAGCTGATCCTGCACTGCATCCACCGGCAGGCCGACGACAGCCCGATCCTCGACCTCGCCCATGCGCTCGGCGACCCCGAGGTGGATTTTCCCGCCTTCGAGCGGCTGGTGCGCGAGGCCGCCGCCGGCGACCCGAGGGTGATCTGGGCCGAGCGGGTGGAAAGCGACCTGATGGCGCGCAGCCCGGTGCTGGTCTGGCGCAACGCCACGCGGGTGCGGCTGATCTCGGCCTTCCGCGCCGCCCACGGGGCGCCGGGGGACGCGCTGTTGCCGGGTGAGCCCTTCATCTGCGACGGGATCGAGCTGCCGCTGAAGCACCGCAAGAAGCGCATCGACCTCGAGGCGCGGGGGCTCATCAAGGGCGCGCAGGTGGTCTATCTCGGCCCCGGCCGCAAGCCCGGCTTCTCGCGGCTGCACGTGATCGGTGCGCCCGAGCCGCGGCTGTCGGCGGCCAGCATCGTCAAGATCGAGACGCCGGACGTCGAGGAACCCTTCATCCCCTTCGCCGCCCGGATGGGCGCGGCGTTCCTGCACGGGGCGGCGGTGACGATCCACAAGGCGCAGGGCTCGCAGTGGCCCGATGTGCAGGTCTTCGCCCCCGACATCTCGGCCGCCGCCTGGTCGAACCGGACCGAGGCCGGGCTGCCCTTGTGGAAACGCCTCGCCTATGTGGCGATCACCCGCGCGCAGGAGCGGCTCTACTGGGTGACGCGGGCGCGGCTCGCACGGCCGCAGACGGGGCTGTCGGTGGACGACCTCGCCGCCGAGACGGCACCGCTGTCGCTCGAAGCCGAGGCCGAGGCGGACTGAGTTCTTTCTTGCCCAAATATCCCGGGGGACGCGCCAACGGCGCGGGGGGCAGCGCCCCCAGCCTCAGCGCCCCCTGCGTCAGCGCCCCGAGGCGCGGCGGGCGTGCCGGACGATGTCGGCGTCCTGCAACTGCTCGATCCGCAGCCGCAGCGCCTCGGTCAGCGCTTCGCGCGGCAGGCCGGTCTCGCGCGCCAGCCGCAGCACGCCGAAATGGACCCGGGCGATCTCCTGATAATACCGCGTGAAGGTATAGTTGATCGACGCCCCGGCGAGCGCCCCGAACACCGGGGTCGCCTGCGCCGCGAGCTTCTGGCCCAGGACCGCGGCAAAGCGCGGCGCGATGCGGGCGATCAGGGTCTGCACCGTCTGGCCGGTGACCGACAGCCGCGCGGCGAGCAGCCCGAGGTCGGTGCCGTCGTCGTCCGACATCGGTCCCGCGGCGGCAAAGACGCGCAGCGCCTCGGACCGGACCTCTTCGCTGGAGGTATCGAAGCCGTGCTCTTCGGCGATGTCGAGGATGGCGCGCAGCAGCATCGTCACCGTCACCGGCAGCTCGACCATCGCCCCCGGCAACCCCGCGACCCCGCCCGCGGCGCCGGAGACGGTCGAGGCGAGGCGGTTGAACCAGTCGCCGCGGTCGCGGACGTAGTTGCGCGACCGGCTGGCCGCCCCGAAGGCACCGTTCAGCGCGCCAAGCGCAATGTCGTCCAGCCGCCCGCGCACGAAGCCCGGCAGCCGCTCGATCAGCCCCTGGGCGCTGCCGCCGATGCGGGCGAGGATGTCCATGCCCATCCCGCCGGCATCGACGTAGCGCCGCGCCAGCTTGTCGATCTGGACGTGGACCGAGGGGTCGTCGATCGGCGGCAGGACGGCCTGGCGGCGGGATACGGAGCTTGCGGGCATTGTGTCTCTCTCCTCGGGCGGTCGGGTCTGGCGGTGGCGGTCAGGCTGAGCGGGCAGAGCGCGCTGCCCCCGCCGGGGTGGCGTGGGCGGCCTCGGGGGCCTCGACCTCGACACAGGACGAACGCATCTCGGGTGTGTCCTCGATCTCGGCCAGCCCGGCCAGCACGTCGGGCCGGGTTTCGCGCGTCACCGCGCCCGCGACCCCAACCCAGGCGCCGGGGCGAAGTTCCAGACCCAGCACCCGGTCGGGATTGGTGGGCGGCGGCATCTCGACCCCCTCGAGCTTGGCAAAGCCGAACCGCTGGTAATAGGGCGCGTCGCCCACGAGCATCACCCGGCCCCAGCCCATCGCGCGGGCGCGGGCGAGGCTCTCGCGCATCAGAAGCCCGCCCAGCCCCTCGCCCTGCGCGGTCGGGTGCACCGCCACCGGGCCGAGCAGCAGGACCGAGCGCCCGCCGACCCGCACCGGCCAATAGCGGATCGCCGCCACCAGCGTGTCGTCGCTGCGCAGGGTCAGGCAGAGTTCGGGCACCGGCGGCACCCCGTCGCGCAGGCGATAGGAGGAGAGCGCCGTGCGCCCCGGCGCGAAACACAGGTCGAGCAGCGCCTCGACCTCGGTCGCGTCGGCATCGGTTTCGGGGCAGAGGTCATACATCGGCAACGGCCCTCGGCAGGGAGGAGGGGACGGCAGGCGCCGCACCGCCGCGGGTTAACATCCGCAGCCGCGGCTTTGAACGGCAAAACTGCGTGTGCGGGATGAGGGGGGGTGCGGCGGGCTGGGGCGGTGGAGTCCGGGGCGCGCTGTCGGCTGGACGCCCGGCGGGTTGGCAGGCGCTGAGGGCCAGCGTGCTCTGGGGGTTGGGCGCAGGGGCGTGGCGCGGCGCATGGCGGGCTGAAGCACGGCGGTTTGCGGCGCTTGGCGGAGTGCGACACCTGACGGGTTGCGGCGCCCCGCGATCCGGGGCGCAGCGGTTTGGGCGGCAGTCGGGGGCGCGGGACGGGTTGCGACATGGGGGAGGGCTGCGGGCTTCAACGCACTCCGGCTTGCGGCGCGGGGGCGGGCCGGGCAGGATGCCGCCGGCCGGGCTGACCCAAGGGCCGTGCTGAGGGCGGGTGGCCGCTGGTGCGGAACGCCCTGCCCCCTCTGCCGTTGCCCACCGCCCTGCCGCCGACCCCGCCCCACCACCCGAACCGAGGAGGCCCTGCCGATGTTCTACCGCCCCGAGGCCGGCCACGGCCTGCCCCACAACCCGTGGAACGCCATCGTCGCCCCGCGCCCGATCGGCTGGATCTCGACCCGCGGGCGGCTAGGCGACAACCTCGCGCCCTATTCCTTCTTCAACGCCACCGCCTATGTGCCGCCGCAGGTGATGTTCGCCTCGACCGGGGCGAAGCCCGACCGGCCGGGGACCAAGGACACCGTGGCGCAGGTCGCGGAATCGCGGGTCTTCTGCATCAACATCGCCGACGGGGCGCTGGCGCAGGCGATGAACGCCTCGACCTCGGCGCAGCCCGCGGGGGTCAGCGAGTTCGACCTCGCCGGGGTCACGGCGCTGCCGTGCGAGACGATCGACTGCGCGCGGGTGGCCGAGGCGGCGGCCTCGATCGAGTGCCGCGCGACGCGGATCATCCGCCAGGCCGGCGAGGCCAACCACGTCGTGCTGGGGGTGGTGACCGGGGTCCACATCCGCCCCGACTGCCTTCAGGACGGGATCTTCCGGCCGGCGACGGGGTGGCTCGCGCGGCTGGGCCACAACGATTATTGCGTGGTCACCGACACCTTCTCGATGGACCGCCCCGCATGACCTCTCTGCGCCCGCAAAAGACCGTCAAGGACTACATCCGCAGCATCGTCGATTTCCCGGTCGAGGGGATCGTGTTCCGCGACGTGACCACGCTCTTTGCCGACGCGCGCGGGTTCCGCATGGCGGTGGACCAGCTGCTCTCGCCCTATGCGGGGGTGCCGATCGACAAGGTCGTGGGGCTCGAGGCGCGGGGCTTCATCCTCGGCGGCGCGGTGGCGCATCAGCTCACCACCGGCTTCGTGCCGATCCGCAAGAAGGGCAAGCTGCCCGGCACGGTGATCAGCCAGGCCTATCAGCTCGAATACGGCGAGGCGGTGATGGAGATCCACGACGACGCGCTCAAGCCCGGCGAGCGGGTGCTGATCGTCGACGACCTGCTGGCGACCGGCGGCACGGCGCAGGCGGCGATCGACCTCTGCCGCCGGCTCGGGGCCGAGGTGGTGGGCGCGGCCTTCGTGATCGACCTGCCCGAGCTCGGCGGTCGCGCGGTGGTCGAGGCGGCGGGGGTCGAGGTTCACGCCCTGACCGAGTTCGACGGCCACTAGCCCGCGGCGGCGTGGCCGGGCATCCCGGGCAGCGGGAAGATGCGGTCGTAGGCCCAGTTGAACAGGTAGCCGTAGACCACGTAGAAGCCCGCCACCCCGAGGTCGAAGAGGAAGGCGTGCCACAGGCTGATGCCGAGCACCCAAGCCACGAAGGGCAGCAGGATCACCAGAAGCCCCGCCTCGAACAGCACCGCGTGCAGCGCGCGGATCGGGTGCGTCTTGACCACGCTGCCGCGCAGGCGCTTGAGCGCATGGTCGAAGCCGAGGTTGTAGAGATAGTTCCAGATCGTCGCCACGACCGACGAGACGACCCCCACCACGCCGAGCGCGCCGAGGTCGAACCCGGTGATCAGCCAGCCGCCGCCGATCAGGAACACCAGCCCCACGATCTCGAACAGCACCGCGTGGCGGATGCGGTCGGGGGTGGTGCGCATGACGGGCGCGGTGGCGGTGGCGGGGGTCACGGGGGACTCGAGGCTGGTCACGGCAGGGGCTCCGTCTGTCAGGCGGGTCGTCCCGGCAATCGCGGCCCGGTGCGGGCAACAGGTCGTCCTGTCGCGGCCCGGATACCGGCCCGCGCGCCCCGGTTCAACCCAGCACCGCGCCGGGGTTCATGATCCCCAGCGGGTCGAGCGCGGCCTTGATCGCCCGCATCGCCGCCAGCCGGGCCGGATCGCCCCAGCGCGCCAGATCGGCGGTCTTGAGGCGGCCGACCCCGTGCTCGGCCGAGAACGAGCCCTCGCGCGCGACGACCATCGCGTGGACGGCCTCCTGAATGCGGGGGCGCAGCGCGTCGTAGTCCTCGCGCCGGCGGCCGGGGGCGGGAAAGACGTTGTAATGCAGGTTGCCGTCGCCGAGATGGCCGAAAGCGTTGATCCGCATTTCGCCCATCGCGGCCAGCATGGCGCCGGCATCGTCGAGGAACCGCGGGATCTCGGACAGCGGCAGGCTGATGTCGTGCGACGAGATCGAACCGATCCGCCGGTTGGCCTCGGGCAGATGCTCGCGCAGGGACCAGAACTCGGCCGCCTGCGCGCCGGTCTGGGCGAGCGCGCCGTCGATGACGAGCCCGGCCTCCATCGCGTCCGCGAGCAGCCCCTCGAGCGCCGCGTCGGGGTCGAGGCCCTGCGGCAGCGACAGTTCCAGCAGCACCGACCACGGGGCGCCGGGCAGCGGCTGGCGGATGGCGGGCAGCACCTCGGCCAAGAAGGCGAGCCCCTGTCCCGCGATCAGCTCGAACGCGGTGACGCAGCCGCTGAGCCGCCCCTGCGCCAGCGCCAGCAACTGCAGCGCCTCGGCCGGGCCGGGCACGGCGAGCATGGCGGTCGCGACGCCCGCGGGCACCGGTGCCAGCCGCAGGCTCGCGGCGGTGATGATCCCCAGCGTGCCCTCGGCCCCGATCAGCAGGTCGCGCAGGGCGTAGCCGGTGTTGTCCTTCCTCAGCCGCTTGAGGTCGTGCAGGATCGACCCGTCCGGCAGCACCGCCTCGATCCCCAGACACAGCGCGCGGGCGTTGCCCCAGCGCAAGACGGCCGTGCCGCCGGCGTTGGCGGCGAGCACCCCGCCCAGCTGTGCCGTCCCCTGGCTCGCCAGCGCCAGCGGGAACATCCGCCCGGCGGCGCGCGCGGCCTCCTGCACCGCGGCGAGGGTCAGGCCGGCCTCGGCCACCAGCACATCCTCGGCGGGCCAGACGGCGCGGACGGCGGCCATGCGCTCGAGCGACAGGATCAGCGGCGCGGGCCCGTCCGGCATGACCGAGCCGCCGACGAGCCCGGTCCCGCCGCCGCGCGGCACGATGCCCACGCGGGCGGCGGCGCAGGCGCGCACCACGGCCGCGACCTCCTCGACCGTGCGGGGGGCGGCGACCAGCCCGCCGCGGCCGAGATAGCGCCCGCGCGGGTCGTCGAGATAGCGGTCCTCGACCGGGCGCAGCACCCCGGGGGGCAGGGTCGCGGCCAGGCGGTCGTCGGCGGGCTCTCGCGTCATGTCTTCCCTGCCCAAATCTCCCGGCCAGCGTCCGGGGCGGCGCGCTCGGCCCCTACCGGACCTCGGTCCGGCCGCGCCGGTCGCCGCGCAGGTTGGCGTAGAGGACGTGATTCCGCCAGCGCCCGTTGATCTGCAGATAGGACTGCGCCACGCCCTCGTACTTGAAGCCCGAGTGCTCGAGCAGCCCGCGGCTCGCGGCGTTCTCGGGCAGGCAGGCGGCCTCGATCCGGCTCAGGTCCAGCGTGCCGAAGGCGTGGCCTACCACCGCCGCCAGCGCCTCGCGCATGTAGCCCTGGCGCGCGAAGGGGGCGCCGACCCAGTAGCCGAGCGTCCCCATCTGTGCCGGGCCGCGGCGGATGTTGTCGAGCGTCACGGCGCCGACGAGCACCCCGTCGTGACGGACGAGGAACAGCGGCAGCGCAGTGCCGCCGCGGCTGGCGCGCGCGGCCCAGTAGACGCGGTTGACGAAGGCGCGGCGCGACAGGTGGCCCTCGTGCCACGCCGGCTCCCACGGGGTCAGGAAGCTGCGGCTTTCGGCCCGCAGCCGCGACCACGCCGGGAAATCGCCATGCGCGGGCAGGCGCAGCACCAGCCGTTCGGTCTCGAGCCGCGGCGCGGGGCTGCGGCGCAGGAACATCAGGCGGCGAGCCGCTCGGCCAGCGCCTCGCGCGAGGGGCCGCGGCGCACGGGACCGTAGAGCGCCAGCGCCGGGCGGGCGGCGGCGATGAGCCCGGCGGCGTGGTCGCGGACCTCGGCGGCGGTCACCGCGTCGATGCGCTGCGCCACCTCTTCGGCGTCCGGCACCCGGCCCCAGATCGCCAGCGCCCGGGCGATGCGCTCGGCCTGACCCGAGGGGCTTTCGAGCCCCATCAGCAACCCGGCCTTGAGCTGGGCTTTCGCGCGCGCGACCTCGGCCTCGGTCATCTCGTCGGCCGAGCGGCGGATCTCGTCGATGGTCAGATGCGCGAGGTCGGCCAACTGCTCGCCCGAGGTGCCGGCGTAGACGGTCACCATGCCGGTGTCGTCGTGGAACCCGGACTGGGCGAAGATCGTGTAGCAGAGCCCGCGTTCCTCGCGGATGCGCTGGAACAGGCGCGAGGACATGCCGCCCCCCAGCGCCGAGGTCCAGATCTGCGCCGCGTAGAAGTCGGGGGCGAGGTAGCCCGGCCCCTCGAACGCCAGCGCGAAATGCGCCTGCTCAAGCCGCTTGACGCGCCGCGCCTCGGTGCCCTGCCAGCGGGCCGGCTCGCGCCCCGGATCGGTGACGGGGGCGAGGTGGCCGAAGATCTCCTCGGCCTGACGGGCCAGCGTGTCGTGATCGACCGCGCCCGCGGCGGCCACGATCATCTGGCCGGGGCCGTAATGCTCGCGCACGAACCCCGCGAGGTCGTCGCGCGAGAAGCCCGAGACCCGCTCGGCCGGGCCGAGGATGGTGCGGCCCATCGCCTGCCCGGGATAGGCGGCCTCTTGCAGCCAGTCGAAGATCACGTCGTCGGGCGTGTCGAGGCTCTGGCCGATCTCTTGCAGGATCACCCCGCGCTCGACCTCGATCTCGCGCCCGTCGAAGGCCGGGTTCAGCACGATGTCGCCCAGCACGTCGAGAGCCAGCGGCACGTCGCCCGCCAGCACGCGGGCGTAATAGGCGGTGGTGTCGCGCGAGGTATAGGCGTTGATGTAGCCGCCCACGTCCTCGATCGCCTCGGCAATCTGCAGGGCCGTCCGCCGGGCGGTGCCCTTGAAGGCCATGTGCTCGAGGAAATGGGCGATGCCGTTCTGCTCGGCGCGCTCGTCGCGCCCGCCGGCGGTGACCCAGACGCCGACCGAGGCCGAGTGCAGCCCCTCCATCCGGCGGGTGGCGATGCGAAGACCGTTGGTCAGGGTGGTGATGCGAATGTCGCTCAAGCCGTTCTCCGTTCAAGGATCAGCGACTTAAGTGCGGCGTTGTCGTTTTCAACCCGGGTGACCCGCTCGGGCAGGTCCATCAGCCGCGCCATGTGCGGCGGCAGCGGGGGCCTGAGGCCGATCGCCTGCTCGACCGCGTCGGGGAACTTGGCCGGGTGAGCGGTGGCGAGCGTGATCATGGGCGTGCCGTCCACGCGGTGATCGTCGGCGACCTTGATGCCTACGGCGGTGTGGGGGCAGACGATCTCGCCCGTCTCGGCCCGGACGCGGGCGATGGTGGCGAGCGTCTCGGGCTCGGACACCCGGCCCGAGTCGTAGATCTCGGCCAGATGCTCGCGCGCGCCCTGACTGATGGCGAAGCCGCCCTGCCCGGACAGCTCGGCCATGAGCTGCGCCACCGCCGCCCCGTCGCCGTCATAGGCGCCGAAGAGCGCGCGCTCGAAGTTGGAACTGACCTGGATGTCCATCGAGGGCGAGATAGACGGCTCGACCCGGCCGACGCGATAGTCGCCCGAGGTGAGCGCGCGGTTCAGGATGTCGTTCTGGTTCGTGGCCACCACCAGCCGCTCGACCGGCAGGCCCATCGCGCGGGCGATCGAGCCCGCGTAGATGTCGCCGAAGTTGCCGGTCGGCACGGTGAAGCTGACCTTGCGGTGCGGCGCGCCGAGGCTGACCGCGGCGGTGAAGTAATAGACGACCTGCGCCAGCACCCGCGCCCAGTTGATCGAGTTGACGCCGGCGAGCCCCACGCCGTCGCGGAAGTCGTGGTCGTTGAACAGGTCCTTCAGCCGCGCCTGCGCGTCGTCGAAGGTGCCGTCGATGGCCAGCGCATGGACGTTGGCGTCGTCGGGCGTGGTCATCTGCCGCCGCTGCACCGCGCTGACGCGGCCATGCGGATAGAGGATGAACACGTCCACGTTGGGCAGGCCGCGGAACGCCTCGATCGCGGCCGAGCCGGTGTCTCCGCTCGTCGCGCCGACGATGGTGATCCGCCGCCCCTCGCGCGCCAGCGCGATCTGGAACAGCTGCCCGATCAGCTGCATGGCGAAGTCCTTGAAGGCCAGCGTCGGCCCGTGGAACAGCTCGAGCAGGTGATGGCCGGGGGCGAGTTGCACCAAGGGCGCGCGGGCGGCGTGGCCGAAGCCCTGATAGGCGCGGCGGATCGCCTCGCGCAGTTCGGTTTCGGAAAAGCTTTCCGCGACGAAGGGCTGGACGATGCGGAAGGCGGCCTCCTCGTAGCTGACCCCCTCGAGCGCGGCGATGGCGGCGGCGTCCATCTGGGGCACCGTCTCGGGGACATAGAGGCCGCCGTCGCGGGCGAGCCCGGTCAGCATCGTCTCGGCAAAGGGCAAGGCGGGGGCCTGCCCGCGGGTGGAGATATAGCGCATCAGTCCCCTCGGGTTATCGGGCGCCGGATACGCCAGACCAGCGCGATTGTCATCCCGAGACAGATCGCCGCAAAGGAAAACCACTGGATCGCGTAGCTCAGGTGGTTGTTCGGAATCTCGGTGATGTCGAGCGGCATGGGCATCACCCCCTGCGCGTCGCCGCGCACGGCTGCGGCCACGATCAGCACCGGCTCGGTCCCCAGATGCGCGGCCATGCGCGGCACCTCGCGCGCGAACCAGATCCCGGCCTTGAGGTCCGGCTCGGGCGTGGCCGAGCCCTTTTCGTCCGGCCAGTGCAGGTTGCCCGCCACCGTCAGCGCCACCGGCGGGCGGGGCTTTCGGCGGTCGTCCTGCGGGATGAAGCCGCGGTCCACCATGATCCGCCGCCCGTCCGCGGTCTGGAACGCCGAGACGACGTTGTAGCCGCCGCCGAGGTCGCGGGTGCCCGAGAGCACGAGGATTTCATCGCCCGTAGTGGTG
This sequence comes from Paracoccus panacisoli, assembly GCF_042435015.1. Taxonomy (NCBI): domain Bacteria; kingdom Pseudomonadati; phylum Pseudomonadota; class Alphaproteobacteria; order Rhodobacterales; family Paracoccaceae; genus Paracoccus; species Paracoccus panacisoli. The sequence continues at coordinate 25,629 of NZ_JBHMQU010000079.1, forward strand.
CCGTCCACATAGACGGGGCGGTATTTCATCGACGGGTCCACGGCGGCCGGCAGCGGCACCGGCGTCTGCTCGATCCCCCGCTGGATGGTGGCGAGCTGGTCGTTCTTCCACGCCATGCGCTGCATCTGCCAGACCCCGAGGCTGGCGAGCACGCCGGTCACGATCAGACCGAGGATCAGGGGCAGCAGCCAGCGGCGCATGGGCTCAGGGTCCGGGTGGCGGCAAAGGCAACGGCGCGCGAGGTTGGGGCCCGCGCGCCGTGGGGTCTTGCGGATGCGGGCTCAGCGGCCCCAGACGTAGATCGAGGCGAACAGGAACAGCCAGACCACGTCAACGAAGTGCCAGTACCAGGCGGCGGCCTCGAACCCGATGTGGTTTTCCGAGTCCATCTCGCCGCGGGCAAAGCGGATCGCGCAGACGGCGAGGAAGATCGTCCCGATGATGACGTGGAAGCCGTGGAAGCCGGTCGCCATGAAGAACACGCCGCCATAGACGTTGTCGGCGAGGCCGAACTGCGCGTGGCTGTACTCATAGGCCTGCAGCAGGGTGAAGCAGATCCCCAGGATCACCGCGACGACGGTGCCGCGCAGCGCGGTCTTGCGGTCGTTCTCGTGCACGAGGGCATGGTGCGCCCAGGTCACGGCGACGCCCGAGAGCAGCAGGATCAGGGTGTTGATCAGCGGCAGGTGCCACGGGTCGAAGGTCACGACGCCCTCGGGCGGCCAGACGCCGTCCTTGATCGGGCTCATCTCGCCCATCGGGTAGAGCGCGTTCTTGAAGAACGCCCAGAACCAGGCGGCGAAGAACATCACCTCCGAGATGATGAACAGGATCACGCCGTAGCGCAGGCCGATCTGGACCACCGGGGTGTGGTCGCCGGTGTTGCCCTCGTGCGCCACGTCCGCCCACCAGCCGTACATGGTGTAGAGCACCATGAGCAGGCCGATGGCGAACTGCGTCCAGGCGGGCAGGCCCAGGTGGGTCATGCCCTTCATCCAGAACACCGCCCCCGACAGCATGACGAAGGCACCGATGGCGCCGAAGAACGGCCAGACCGAGGGCGGCAGGATGTGGTAGTCGTGGTTCTTGGCGTGGGCCATGTCGTCGGCTCTCCCCGGGGTGTCGTTCAGATCAGGCGTGGTTCAGGCGAAGGCGGGTCAGTTCTGGGCAGGTCAGTTCTGGGCGGTTCAGTTCTGGGCGGTGGCCGGAGGCGCGGCGACGTCGGCCCTGGCCGATTTCTGCGCGTCCGAGCGGAAGAAAGTGTAGCTGAGCGTGATGTCGCGGATGCGGCCCGCGTCGCGGTCGTCGACCATGTCGGGGCTGACGAAGAAGGTCAGCGGCATCTCGATCCGCTCGCCGGGCGCCAGCGTCTGCTCGGTGAAGCAGAAGCAGGCGATCTTTTCGAAGAAATAGCCGGCGGCGTCGGGGCTGACGTTGTAGCTCGCCGTGCCGGTGACGGTCTCGTCCGAGGTGTTCACGGCCTCGTAGAAGGCCATCGAGGTTTCGCCGATGCGGACCTTCATCTCGGTCTGCATGGGCCGGAAGGTCCAGCCGAGGTTCGGCATCACGTTGGCATCGAAGCGGACGGTCACCATGTCGTCGAGCACCCGGTCGGCGCCCTTGGTGGCGACCTGGGTGGTGCCGGCGAAGCCCGTCACCTGGCAGAACCAGGAGTAGAACGGCACCGCCGCCCAGGACAGCGCGCCCATCACCACGACGACCGCCACCAGCCGGCGGACCAGCCGGGCGTTGTCGGGCTTGCGGGGGGATTCGGGCGCGGTCACGGCTTCACCTCGGGCGTTGCGGCGGGGGCGGCGGGCACGCGGGCGTTCGACAGCGCGGCGGCCGGGGTGCCCGGCGCGGCCACGGGATTGGCGGCCGGGCCGCCGCCGGTGAACCCCGGCTCGGCCGGCAGTGCGGTGGCACGCGGGCGGTGGTCGAAGGCCTGCATCAGGTCGCCCTGCTTGATCTTGGCGATCGACAGCCCGAACACCAGCGCCACGAACGCCACCAGCACGAGGGCGAGCCCGACGTTCCGGCCGCTGCGGCGGCGGTGCAGCTCGTGTTCGGGATGCAGCGCCATCACCATGTCCCCACGATCGCCTGCACGGCGAGCGCCGCGAAATGCGCGAACAGGTAGATGAGCGACAGGCGGAAGAACGACTTCTCGGCGCGATAGTGGTCCGCGGTCGCCTGCGCTTCGCTGCGGCGCAGGATGACCCAGCCGCCCCGGATGAAGAGCGCGTTCAGCACCAGCGCGGTGGCGAGGTAGATCGGCCCGCCGATCGAGGTCAGCCCCAGCGCCAACGCAAACCCGGCCAGCACCAGCGTATAGCCGAAGATGTGGCGCCGGGTCGCCTGCCGGCCGTGGGTCACGGTCAGCATCGGCACGCCCGCGGCGTGATAATCTTCCTTCATGAACAGCGCGAGCGCCCAGAAATGCGGCGGGGTCCAGAAGAACACCAGCGCGAACATCAGCAGCGATTCGATCCCGATGCCGCCGGTCGCGCAGGCCCAGCCGATCATCGGCGGGAACGCCCCCGCGGCACCGCCGATGACGATGTTCTGCGGCGTCGAGCGCTTGAGCCACATCGTGTAGACGACGGCATAGAAGAAGATGGTGAAGGCGAGGAACGCCGCGGCGAACCAGTTGGCCGCGAGCCCTAGCATCACCACGGCGAGGCCCGACAGGAACAGCCCGACACCCAGCGCCTCGTCGCGCCCGACCCGCCCGGCCGGGATCGGCCGCTTCTGGGTGCGGTGCATCACAGCGTCGATGTCGGCGTCATACCACATGTTGAGCGCGCCCGACGCCCCGCCGCCCAGCGCGATGAACAGCACCGCGCAGAAGCCGATGAACGGGTCGACGTGGACGGGGGCCACGAACAGCCCCACGAAGGCGGTGAACACCACCAGCGACATGACCCGCGGCTTGAGCAGGGCAACGTAGTCGCCGAACTCGGCCTCGGGCGCGCCGGTGGCGGCCGTGGCGGGCGCCGCGGCGCCCTCGTATGCCCGAACGTCGGTCACCGGCTCAGTTGACCTGCGCCACGCGGACCGGCTGCGGGGGCAGCGCGGCGCCGGCGTCGGCGGCCATGGTGGTCTTGGCCTCGGCCATCCAGGCGTCATACTTCTCCTGGCTGACGGCCTTCACCACGATCGGCATGTAGGCGTGGTTGATCCCGCAGAGCTCCGAGCACTGGCCGAAGTAGATGCCTTCCTTGTCGGCCGAGAACCACAGCTGGGCGATCCGGCCCGGCACGGCGTCCTGCTTGACCGCGAAGGCGGGGACCGTCCACGAGTGGATCACGTCGGTCGCCGTCACCTGCATCAGCACGGTCTTGCCGACCGGCACCACCACGGCGTTGTCGGTGGCGAGCAGGTATTCGTCCTCGGCGTAGCCGTGGTCGGCCAGCTCTTCACGCGCCAGCATCAGCGCGTCGAAGGCGATGGCGTCATTGGGGTATTCATAGGACCAGTACCATTGGTGCCCGATCGCCTTGATGACGAGATCGGGGTTGGCCGGCATCTCTTGCGAGCGGAACAGCGCGGGCAGCGAGAAGATGCCGATGGTCAGCAGGATCAGCACCGGGACGAGCGTCCACAGCACCTCGACCGGGGTGTTGTGGGTGAAGCGCGCGGGCACCGGGTTGGCGCGGCGGTTGAACCGCACGATGCACCAGACGAGCAGGGCGCAGACGAAGATCGTGATCACGGTGATGATCATCAGCACGAAGTGGTCCAGCCACTGCTGGTCGTGCGCAAGCGGGCTCGACGCCGGCTGGAAGTTCATCCCGCCCGCCAGCGGCTTGCCGATCACCGGCAGGTCCCCCAGCACGTCCTGCGCCGCCGCCGTGCCGGCCATCGCGAGTTGCGCCGCGACTGCACCCGCGGCCGTCAGCGCCGCCGTGATCCGGCCCGTTGCCCAGTTTGCCATTCTTCGTTTCCCGTTCACTGTCCCTCGCCGCCCGCGCGGCCGCGTCCCCCGCCGCGTCTGCGGCCTCTGGTCGCAGCGCATCGGCAGTCCTGTCACAACCATATCTGCTTGCACCCGGCAAGCCTAGCTATCGACTCGGGACGAGAAAACCCTTACCTCCGTCGCCCGATGACCGCGCCCTTCGCCCCCTTCCAGGACCTGCTCGATCCCGACCGCGCGCTCGCCATCCTGCGCGAGGCGGTGGCAGGCGCCGACGACGGCGAATTGTTCCTCGAACGGGTGCGCGGCGAGGCGCTGGTCTATGACGATGGGCGGCTGCGCAACGCGGGCTACGACGCGAGCCAGGGGTTCGGCCTGCGCGCCGTGCGGGGCGAGGTCACGGGCTTCGCCCATTCCACCGAGATTTCGCTGGCCGCGCTGCAGGATGCCGCGGCGACCGCGCGCCTCGCCGTGGGCGCGGGCGGCCATGTGCTGAGCCCGGCGCCCGCCGGCCCCGGCCCCGCGCTCTACGCCGGGATCGACCCGGTCGAGGGAATCGCCTTCGCCGACCGCGTGGCGCTCTTGCGCGAGATCGACGCCTTTGCCCGCGACCTCGACCCGCGGGTGGTGCAGGTGTCGGCCTCGATGGCGTCCTCGCTGCAAGAGGTGGCGATCCTGCGCCCCGAGGGCGGGATCGTGACCGACATCCGGCCGATGGCGCGGCTGAACGTCTCGGTGATCCTCGAATCGAACACCCGGCGCGAGACCGGCACCGCCGGCGGCGGCGGGCGGCACGCGCTCGGCCTGCTGCTCGCGCCCGCGCACTGGCAGGGGCTGGTGCGCGACGCGCTGCGGATTGCCGAGGTCAACCTGCGCTCGGTCCCCGCCCCGGCCGGGGTGATGGACGTGGTGCTGGGGCCGGGCTGGCCGGGGATCCTGCTGCACGAGGCGGTGGGCCACGGGCTCGAGGGGGATTTCAACCGCAAGGGCGCCTCGGCCTTTGCCGGGCTCATGGGCCAGCGGGTGGCCGCGCCCGGGGTGACCGTGGTCGACGACGGCACCCTGCCCGACCGCCGCGGCTCGATCTCCGTCGACGACGAGGGCACGCCCCCGCAGCGCAACGTGCTGATCGAGGATGGAATCCTCGTCGGCTACCTGCAGGACCGGCAGAACGCCCGGCTGATGGGGGTCGCGCCCACCGGCAACGGCCGGCGCGAAAGCCACGCCCACGCGCCGATGCCGCGGATGACCAACACCATGATGGAGCCGGGGACCGACGACCCGGCGGCGATCCTGTCGGGCCTCGCGGACGGCATCTATGCGGTGGGCTTCGGCGGCGGGCAGGTCGACATCACCAACGGCAAGTTCGTGTTCTCCTGCACCGAGGCCTACCGCGTCCGCGGCGGCGAGGTGCAGGAACCGATTCGCGGCGCCACGCTGATCGGCGACGGGGCGACCGCGCTCAAGCACGTCCGCGCGATCGGCAACGACCTGGCGCTCGACCCCGGGGTGGGCAACTGCGGCAAGCAGGGCCAGTGGGTGCCGGTCGGCGTGGGCCAGCCGACGCTGCTGATCGGCGGGCTGACCGTGGGCGGCTCGGCGGCCTGACGCGGCGCGCGCGGGCGGATTTTTCGCGCCGGGCCTTGTGCCGCTAACCATCCGTTAACCCTTCCGTGCGATGAGTCCTCGCAGGATGAGGCGAGGCTCGGGATGGTTGTGCGATCGGTTTCCTTCGCTCCCCCCCACACCCCACCCACCACGAGGGAAGACGATCTCTCCGTGCTTCGCCTCATCCGCTCGCGCCGGGTCGGACCGGCGACCTATCACCGGCTGATCGCCGATCACGGCAGCGCGGCCGAAGCACTTGCCGCGCTGCCCGACATCGCCGCCGCCGCGGGGATCGAGGGCTACGCCCCCTGCCCCGAGGGCGTCGCCGCCGCCGAGCTGGCCGCCGGCCGCCGCCTCGGAGCCGCGCTGATCACCCTCGCCGACCCCCGCTACCCCCCACTCTTGCGCGAGATCCCCGACGCCCCGCCCGCGCTCTGGGTGCAGGGCGAGATTTCGGTCCTCGCCCGCCCGCTGATCGCGGTGGTGGGGGCGCGCAACGCCTCGTCGCTGGGGCTGCGCATGGCGCGCGGGCTGGCGCTGGCGCTGGCCGAGGCCGGGATCGGCGTCACCGCCGGTCTGGCGCGCGGCGTCGACACCGCCGCGCACGAGGCGAGTTGCGCCGCCGGCACCATCGCCGTGCTGGCCGGCGGCATCGACCGCATCTACCCGGCCGAGAACCGCGCCCTGGCCGAGCGTATCCGCGCCACCGGCTGCCTGATCTCAGAGCAGCCGCCGGGCCTTGAGCCGGTGGCGCGGCATTTCCCGACCCGCAACCGGATCGTCTCGGGCCTCTGCGCGGGCGTCGTGGTGGTCGAGGCCGCGCACCGCTCCGGTACCCTCATCACCGCGCGCTGCGCGGCCGAGCAGGGGCGCGAGGTGATGGCCGTCCCCGGCCACCCCCTCGACGCTCGCGCCGGCGGCTGCAACGCCCTGATCCGCGACGGCGCCACGCTGGTGCGCAGCGCGGCGGATGTGCTGGCGGCGGTGGGGTTCGAGGCGGGCGCGGTCGGGGGCGGGGTTGGCGATGGTGCGGGGGTGGAGGTTGGGGAAGGCGAGGGTTGTTCTGCGGGGGCAGGTTCGCGAGAGGGCGGCGCTGGGGACGGACTGTCCCGTGATGGCGGCGCTGGGGAGGAACGGTCCCGCGAGACCGGGGCTGCGGCGGCACGGTTCCGCTCGTCCCGTCTGTCTGGCCGACCCGTCGAATCGGCCGGAGCGGCGCCGCCATCGGCAGTGCTTCCACCCACCGCACGAGGTGCGAGAGTAGAGGACGACACGACCAAGAGCGACCGTCACGCATCGGGAGGCACGTATGGGGAGCCGAGCGCCGTGGATAGAGACGCGCCAGCACCCGGCGCAACGGCGAATGGGCCCCAGTCACACCGGATGAGCAGCCCGCCGCCGCTCAAGCCCCCCCACCCCTCCGCTGCCGGCTGCGGTCCCCGCGAGATCGGCGAGGACTCAGGAACAACGCTGAAAGAGCAACTTATCAGCCTACTCGGCCCATCGCCGACCGACGAGGACAGCCTCATCCGCCTGCTATCCGTCCCCGCGGCCCGGCTCGCCCCCCTCCTTCTCGAACTCGAGTTGGACGGTCGGCTGGTGCGTATGCCCGGCAGCCGGGTGGCCCTGCTGGACTGAGCCGCGCTCCGGGTTGTCGGGGTGCTGGGTTTGCCTAGCGGTAGATGCTCAGCGGGATCGGTGCGCTCCACAGACGTTGGATCGCCCATGTTGATCCAGAAACAGCTGGCCGGCCGGTAAGCCGGGTCGCGGGACGGTCCGCGATAGGCGTGCGGCATAGGCGGTGGACGTGGGCGATAGCCGGGTGACGGTGTGGGGCTCTGGAGCAGACCGTTGGTAGCTATGCCCCTAGCATGGGCGAAAGCAGGGCATCGATAATGCCAAAGCTGACGGATACAGCCGAAGCTGGCCGCCTGCACCATGGCGAAAGCGTTGAGTTCCATGCATTGGGCCAAAAACCTCGAGGGCGAGCAAACAGCACGCCAAACATGACACTGGTCAGGATGGGGCGCAGGATGTCCCGCGCACCATCCCCAGCTTCGTGCAGGACGGGACTGCCGCCAGCAGCGACTTGACCGCGACGTCGGCCAGAAACTTGGCTCCATCCGGCAGCCCGGCAAAGCCTGCGACGCCAAGCGCCGCAATCAGACCGTTCTGCAGCAGCACGTGGAGCGCCTCAAAATGATGTCTGGCAGGCCCTAAGACCCCATCCTGCCGAGATAGCGTCGGCCGCTCGGGCTCGACCCCTAGCAGGTGCCGTTCTGCGCGGTCATCGGCTTTAGCCCCACGTCGATGCAGTGGCCGCACCGGAGCCCGCCCGAGATCGCCGCGCGCAGTTCCGCCGTGCCGTCGTTAGGGTTATTTTGCCCAGCGCACTTACCGTCTCTGCCAACCGCGGGGCCGTGAAGTCGTGGACACCAGCGAAACGCACGGGTCAGAGGCGAGCGTCGTCGGACCCGACGAGGACCGGGACCGGCACACTGCCCCGCCCCACCTCGCAATGCTGTCACCCAATGGAGACCGACGGCGGCGCGGCACTCGGCCACGTTGTGTCGGTTGCGTCCGTGTCGCCTGTCTCTCCCTGAACGCTCCAACTCAAACCGTCCGAAGCGCCCGCGCCGGGACGGAACGGGTCAGGCGCGTCGAGGTCCGGGATCGGCAACTCGGCCGTAAGCACGGGAAGTCCGCCCTCCGCCCCCTCAGAACCCCCGCCTCGTCCGGCCCACCCCGGTTCCGCGGGTTGCCCAAGCGTCGCGCTGAAAACATCACCGCCACCGCCAACCCATCCGTCGGCAGCACCCGCGCCGGCGCCTTCCGCGGACCACCCTGCCCCAACCCCGTGCTCCGCCCCGAAGGCAGCCGCAGGGCCGCCCGACGGGCCGGCACCCGCCCGGGTGGCCTCGCCTGGCTCGCCACCTCCGGCCCCGACCCTCGCACCACCGCCACCCGCACCCGGCCGCGCGTCGCCGTGCCGCAGGCGCAACGCGTGGTGGCCGCCGAGGGCACCGAGGCGGCCGCGGAAGACCACTTGCCCCGCGGCGGTCTCGAGCGTTGCCTGCTCGAGCACCCCCGGCGGCAGCGCGATGCGGTCGCCGGGGCCGAGGGCGTGCAGCTCGCCAAGCGTGATCTGGCGGCGGCAGAGCACGCCGGTCAGCTCGATCGGGGCCTGCCGTACGGCCTCGGCCAGGGGGCCGCGGGCGGGGGCCGGCGGCGCGCTCGCCGCCGGCGCGTCCGCGGTGGGCGCGGGTGCAGAGGCGCGCGGCGGGGCGTGGGGCAGGATGAGCAGCAGCGTCCCGTCGCGCTCGCCCGCGTCGCCGGCGCGCAGCGTGACCGAGACGAGCCGATACGATGTTTCCTCCAGCATCAGCGCCAGGGGACGGGGGTCGTCGAGGAAACTGGCGTAGCGGAACCCCGAGACGCCCTCGAACCCCGGCTGGCCGGCCAGTTCGGCCTCGAGCTCGGCAAGGCAGGCGCTGACGAAATCGGCGCAGATCGCCCCGTCGGTGCGGGTCGGGCGGCGGGGGACGGCGGGGCGGGCCGAGACGCGTCCCAGCGCCTGCATCTCGATCAGCGAGGTCAGCAGCCCGCTGTCCATGGCCACCGCGCCGAGGCGGTCGCCCGGCCCCTCGACCACCGAGATCAGCGGCTGCTCGGGCAGCAGCTCGGGGATCTCGGCCAGTTCGGCGTGGCCGGTCGTCACCTTGTCGAAGAACACTGCCAGCCCGTGGATGCGGTCGGCGGCGCGAGCGATGGCAGCGGCCACGGCGCGGTCCGGCGGGCGCGGCCCCGCGACGATCCGCGGCGGGTCGGCCTCGGGCGCGCTCGCCCCCTTGCCCCGCACGGCCCGGCGCGCGGCGAGGGCGCGCCGCAGCACCGATCCGCCGGGGGGCTGTCCCGCCGTCAAACTCTGCCCTGCCGCTGCCATGCCCTGCCCGAATCGCTGAGGTTCCGCGGTCAGACTGGCAGGGAAACCTTGCCAAGCGGTTACCGCGGCCCGGACCCGAGCTCCGAGGCTAGATGGCCAGCCCGTGCCGCCCGGCGAGGTCGGTGAAGAACTGCCACGCCACCCGGCCCGAGCGGGCCCCGCGCGTCGCCTGCCACTCGATCGCCTCGGCGCGCAGCACCTCGGGGTCCACGGCCAGCCCGTAGGCGGCGCAATAGCCGTCGATCATCGCCAGGAACTCGTCCTGCCCGCAGGGGTGGAACCCGAGCCACAGCCCGAAGCGATCCGAGAGCGACACCTTTTCCTCGACGGCCTCGCCGGGGTGGATGGCGCTCGCGCGCTCGTTGTCGATCATGTCGCGGGGCATCAGGTGGCGGCGGTTCGAGGTGGCATACAGTACCACATTCGGCGGCCGCCCGGCGAGGCCCCCGTCCAGCACCGCCTTGAGCGACTTGTACTGCGCGTCGTCGTGCGAGAACGACAGATCGTCCGCGAAGAGCAGGAAGCGGCGGTCGGACGCGCCCAGCATCCCGAGCAGCCGGCCGACCGAATCGAGGTCGTCGCGGGCAATCTCGACCAGCACCAGCGGCAGGCCCTGCGCCACGGCTTCGGCGTGCACTGCCTTGACGAGGCTCGATTTCCCCATCCCCCGCGCGCCCCAAAGCAGGGCGTTGTTGGCGGCGTGGCCGCGGGCGAACTGCAAGGTATTGGCGAGCAGCGTGTCCCGCGCCCGGTCGATTGCCACGAGCTGGTCGAGCGGCACCCGGTTCACCCGCGCGACGGGCTCGAGCCGGTCGGGGGCGGTGTGCCAGACATAGGCGTCGGCCTCGGCGAAGCTTGGCGGCGGGGCGGGCGGCGGGGCGAGGCGGTCGAGCGCGTCGGCGATCCGCTCGAGCGCCGCGGGATCAGTCGTCATCCTCGACCCACAACCCTTCGGCGCGCAGCTCGGCCTCGCGCTTCGTCTCGATCCGCTTCACGAGCTGGATGGCGACCTCGTAAAGCCCGTAGATCACCGTGAAGAGCACGATCTGGCTGACCACGTCGGGCGGCGTCACCATTGCGGCGAGGACGAGGATCGTCACCACCGCATAGCGCCGCATCGCGCCCAGCCCGGCCGCGGAGACCAGCCCCGCCTTGCCCATCAGCGTCAGCGCCACGGGCAACTGGAACGACAGCCCGAAGGCGAGGATGAACTTCGTCGTCAGCGACAGGTATTCGCTGATCGACCCCTGGAACACGATCCCGGCCATCTTGGGGTCGGCCGGCACCGGCACCTTGGGGTCGTCGGGCAGGCGCAGCGGCCCGCTCTGGAACCCGAGGAAGAAGTCGAAGGCCCAGGGCAGGATGATGAAATAGGCAAACGACGCGCCCAGCACGAACATGATCGGCGAGGCGATGAGGAACGGCAGGAACGCCTGTTTCTCGGAGCGATAGAGGCCCGGTGCGATGAACCGCCACAGCTGGTAGGCGATCACCGGGAAGGCGAGGATGAAGCCGCCGAACATGGCGATCTGCATGGCGAGGAAGAAGCCTTCCTGGACCTTCAACATGATCAGCCCGCACTCCTGCCCGCGCTTGGCCAGCGCGCCGCAGATCGGCTGGGTCAGGAAATTGAAGACCGGCTGCCAGATGAAATAGCACAGGATCGCCGCCACGACGAAGGCCAGGACCGACCAGATCAGGCGGGTGCGCAGTTCGGCCAGGTGCTCGATCAGCGGGGCCGAGCTGTCGTCGATCTCGTCGGGGCGTTGGGCCAAAGGTCAGCTCCGGTCGCTGCGGCGCACGGCGTGAAGCCGGCGCGCGCCGGGCTGGTGTGCGGGTTCGGGGGCGCCCGAGGCGGCCGAGGCGGTCGCCACGGCAGACGGCGCCGGTGGGGCTTCGGGTGCGGGATCGGGCAGGCCGAGGCCGAGGCCCGAGACGGTGCTGCCGGGCGCGGGGCTGGCCGGGCGGACGGAGCCGGCTGCGGGGGTCGCGGCGGGCGTGGCGGACGTCGCCGGGCTGGCCAAGGTCGCCGCAGACGCCGCGGTCGCCGCGGTCGAAGTCGCAGCCGGCGCGGCAGGAGGGGGCGCGGCCGGGTCAGGGACCGCCGAGGTGGCGTCGCGGACCGGCTCGAGCGGGTCCCATTTTTCGAACTTGTCGGCGGCGCGGGTCAGCGCGTCCAGACCCAGACCGCGCGGCGAGGCCATCTTCTTGAGGTCGGAGATCTCGCGGGTCGCCTCGTGGATGCCCGAGGCCTTGGCCGCGTCCTCCATCGCCGACGAGAACTCGCGCGCCATGCCACGGGCGCGGGCCGTGATGCGCCCGAGCGAGTGGAACATCACCGGCAGGTCCTTGGGACCGATCACGATCAGCGCCACGACGCCGATCAGCAGCAGTTCGGTCCAGCCAACGTCCAACATGATGCGAACCCAGCCCCGGTCGGCGCGGCCGACCCGCGTTTGCGTGCAGTTACAGGCGGTCGGCGTCGCGCGGCGTCACGTCGCGCAGCTCGGCAGCGCGGCGGGCGCGGGCGGCATCGGCCTCGGCCTGGATGCGGTCGGCTTCGGCGCGGGCCTTGGCGGCGGCGGCCTCGAGATCGTCGGCGCTGCGGTCGGCGCGGATCGCGGAGCGGTCGGTGGCGGTGTCCACGGTGCGCTCGACCTCGTCGGCGCCGTCACGGACCCCGCGTTTGAAGGCGGTGATGCCCTTGCCGACCTCGCCCATCAGCGAGGAAACCTTGCCCCGGCCGAACAGGACCAGGACGACGATGGCGATCAGCAGAAGCGCCATGGGGGAAGGTGCGTGCATCGTCTCTCTCCGGTTTAGTCGGGCGTGGGCCCGCTGCGGCGCGCGCGGCCGCTCTTGCGGATATAAGCGGACGGGACGGCGTCCGAAAGGTCTGAATCGCCCCGCGGGCCTCAACGCTGGGTGAGCGGAGGGGGTCGGGCGCCACCGGTCTGGCCCCAGCAAGCGGCGCGGAACGCTGGCAAAACGGGGGCGCAGACCCCAGATTGGCAGCACGGCGCGCCGCGCCCTTTTGCCCCGCTTCCTGCCGCGAGTTGCCCGATGAGCCCCGACCTCGCCCGCTTCGCCTATCTCGCGCTGCTGCTCGTCGCGGTCGGCGGCTTTTTGTTCGTCGAATTTCGCCGCGATGCGGGCAGCACCTCGCGCGGGATCCTCGCCTGGGGGCTGATCTTCGTCGGCCTGATCGCCGCGGCCGGGCTCTGGGACGACATCAGCCGCGACGTGATGCCGCGGCAGGAGGTGCTGGACGGCGGGCGGATCGAGGTGCCGCTCGGCAGCGACGGGCATTTTCACCTGACCGCCGAGATCAACGGCGCCCCGGTGCGCTTCGTCGTGGACACCGGCGCCTCGTCGCTGGCGCTGAGCCTGCGCGACGCGGGGCGCGCGGGGATCGACGCCGACCGGCTGGCCTTTGCCGGGCAGGCGCAGACGGCGAACGGCATCGTGCCCACGGCGACCGTGCGGCTTGAGAGTGTGCGGATCGGCGAGATCGAGGATCACGGCGTCACCGCGATGGTCATCGGCGGCGAGATCGACCGCTCGCTGATGGGCATGGACTATCTGCGCCGCTTCGCTCGCGTCGGGTTCGAGGGCGACAGGCTGGTGCTCGAGCGCTGAGCCGGCGTTGCCGCTCGCGGCGCGGGCCGGCGCGGTTGGACCCCGGTTTGGCCGTGGGACCGGCTCACGGCGTGGTCGGCGGGGATCTGGATGAGCATCCGGCGTTCGCAGGCGTCGAGCCGCGCGAGGATCACCGGCTCCGCCTCGCCGCGCGCCTTGGCCTTGCGCCAGATGCGCAGGCACGAGGCGGGCGACCACGGCAGCACCGCCCCTGCGAGCCAGCGCCGCAGCGCCTCGGGCAGCGCATCATAATGGCGCATCGCATCGGCAGCGAGGTGGCGACCACGGAACGGGGTCTGGCCGAGGTTGGATCGGGGCGGCGGCATGGCGTCTGTCGTTTAGTGATAGTATAACATATCACACAACCATCAGACCCGGTCCACCCTCCCCAGCAAGTTGCCGATGGCGTCGCCGCCGCGCCGTCCCCTGCCCGGCCCGCCTGCACAAATACCCCCCAACGCCTCAGCGCTTGCGCGCCCAGCGGCCGTCCTCCTCGGACCAGTATTCCGCCGCGACCCCGGCCCCGGTCAGCGCCCGCCACTGGCTGCGCGCCTGCTCGAGCGCGGCCGGATCATTGCCGTCGAAGACGATGCACACCCGCTCGGCCGGGCCGCATTCCGCCGCCTCGAGCGCCGCCCCGTCGAGCGCGATCAGGCAGGCCGCCCCCGCGGACGCCCCGCCCGCCACCGTCAGCAGCACCGGCTGCAGCGCGTCATGGGGCCCACCGGCGAGCCCGTGCGGCAGGAACCCCTCGCCCTGCCACAGCGCCTCGTCCAGCCGCGCCATGCGGCCCGCGTCGGTGCCGCGCAGCTCGACCCGCCAGCCCGCCGCCCGCGACTTGCCGATCAGCACCGGCAGAAGCTGCTCGGCGGCCGAGCGGGTCAGGTGATAGAAGAGCGCGCTGCCCACCCGGTCACTTCGCCTCGAAGCGGTCCCGCACCAGCCGGTCGAGCGTCATCACCCCCCACCCCGTCGCGCCCTTGGGCGCCAGCGGAGTCTCGCCCGGCGGCAGCGCCACCCCGGCAATGTCGAGATGCGCCCACGGCATCCCCTTGCGGATGAACCGCTGCAGGAACTGGGCCGCGGTGATCGACCCCGCCGGGCGGCCGCCGGTGTTCTTGATGTCGGCCAGCCGCGACTTGATCAGCTCGTCATAGGCCGGCGACAGCGGCAGCCGCCACAGCCCCTCGCCCTCGGCCCCGGCGGCGGACAGCAGGTCCGCGGCCAGCCCGTCGTCGTTGGAGAAGAGCCCGGCGTTCTCGTGCCCCAGCGCGATGATGACCGCGCCGGTCAGGGTGGCGAGGTTCACGACCGCCGCGGGGGCGAACCGCTCCTGCGCGTACCAGAGGACGTCGGCGAGCACGAGCCGGCCCTCGGCGTCGGTGTTGATGACCTCGATCGTGTCGCCCTTCATCGAGCGCACGATGTCGCCCGGCCGCTGGGCGCGGCCATCGGGCATGTTCTCGACCAGCCCGACGAGGCCCACGACATTGGCCTTGGCCCGGCGCAGCGCGAGGGTGCGCATCACCCCCGCGACGACGCCCGCGCCGCCCATGTCCATCGTCATCTCCTCCATCCCCTGAGCGGGTTTGATCGAGATGCCGCCGGTGTCGAAGACGACGCCCTTGCCGACCAGCGCCAGCGGCGCGGCCTCGCCGCCGCCCTGCCAGCGCATCACCACGACCTTCGAGGGGCTTTCGGACCCCTGCCCCACCCCGAGCAGCGCCCGCATCCCGAGTTCGGCGAGCTGGTCCTCGTCGAGCACCTCGACCTCGAGCCCGAGTTCGCGCATGGCGAGCAGGCGGTCGGCGAAGTCGCTGGTGGTCAGGACGTTGGCCGGTTCGTTGACGAGGTCGCGGGTGAAGAACACCCCTTCCGCCAGCGCCGCGCCATCGGCGGCGGCGCGGGCCGCGGCCTCGGGGTCATCGCAGAGCAGGGTGACGCGGGCCTTGTCCGGCTCGGGCGCCGGGGCCGCATCGGCGGGGGCCGCAGGCGCGGGCGCATCGGCGCCGCCGTCGGCCAGGCGCGCGTCGTCCGCGGCGCCGTGGGTCACCGACTGCGGGATCTCGGCCGGGGCATCGGCCGCCGGCGCGCCCTTGCGCCCGGCCTTTGCGCCGGGTTTCGGCGCGTCGGTCGCCGAGTCGTCCTCACGCGCGGGACGCGACTTGTAGACCGAGAAATCATAGCCCCTGAGCGCGATCCCGAGCGCGAGGTCGGCGATCCGGTCCTGCCCGGAGGCGAGGCCCGTGGCGAGCACCGTGACCTCACCCTTGCCCATCCGCGCGCCGATCGCGGCGCCCGCCTTGCGCGCCGTCGCCGCATCGGCCTTGCGCGGCATGTGCACGAGCTGCACCGCCTCGGCCTCCATCCCGGCCGGGAAGGCGAGGTCCATCGCCGCGCCCGGCTTGACCTCGGCCCAGGCCTTCGACCCGAGCGCCCGGGCGATCCCGCGCCGCAGCGCCGGGGCGAGGCCCTTGGGCGGCTGGCCGCGCTCGTCCACGAGCAGGACGACCCGTCCGCCGCGGGTGGAGAGATCGGCCCCGGCGGCCGGCATGAAGCGGATTTCGACGGGATGGGTCATCACGGACAGGCCTTCGATTGGGGAGCGGGGGCGAGCCTAGCCCCGCGCCGGGCGGTTTGCCAGAGCCGCCGGGTGCCCTCCCCCCGGCCGCCATCCGCCCATCCCGCACCAACGGCTTTCCCGGCCCGGCGCGCGGCTGTATCACCCAACCGAGCCCTCGCCCCCACGGAGCCCGGATGCCCCGGATCGACCGCTATATCCTCACGCAATACCTGACGCAGTTCGGGTTCTTCGCGCTGGTGCTGGTGTCGGTCTACTGGATCAACCGGGCCGTGCAGCTCTTCGAGCAGCTGATCCAGGACGGCCAGACGGCGCTGGTGGTGCTCGAGTTCACCGCCCTCACCCTGCCGCTCGCCATTGCGCTGGTGCTGCCGGTCGCGGCCTTCGCGGCGACGGCCTACGGGACCAACCGGCTCGCCTCGGAATCCGAGCTGACGGCGATGCAGGCGGCGGGGCTCTCGCCCTGGCGGCTGGCGCGGCCGGTGCTGGTCTTCGGGCTGCTCGTCGGGCTGATGGTCGCCGTGCTCGCGCACGCGCTGGTGCCGCTGGCGCGGGCGCGGCTGGCCGAGCGGCAGGCCGAGGTGGCCGAGAACGTCTCGGCGCGGTTCCTCAAGCCCGGGGCGTTCCAGTATCCGGCCGACGGGGTCACGCTCTTCATCGGCGATATCGCCGACGACGGGCGGCTGATCGGCCTGTTCCTCGAGGATGCGAGCGATCCGTCCCAGCACTCGATCTATACCGCCGAAGAGGCGCTGGTGGTCCGCACCGACGCCGGGCCGCGGCTGGTGATGTCGCGGGGCATGGTCCAGACGCTCCGGCAGGCGGACGGTGGCGCGCCGCGGCTGTCGGCCACGCGGTTTGCGGACCTGACCTATGACGTGGGCAGCTTCTTCGCCGCCGATGCCCGCAAGGCCCGCGACCTGCGGACCTATTCCACCCTGCGGCTGCTCATGCCCGACGCCGCCCTGCTCGAGGCGACCGGCGCCACCGCCCCCCGCGCCCGCGCCGAGGGGCACGAGCGGCTGGCGCAGCCGCTGATGGCGCCGGTGGCGGCGATGCTCGGGTTCTCGATGCTGCTCATCGGCGGGTATTCGCGCTTCGGGGTCTGGCGGCAGGTGCTCTGGGCGGTCCTCGCGCTGCTGGCCGTGCAGGCGCTGGCGACCGCGGCCGCCAGCCGCACCGCCGAGGCGCCAGGCAACTGGCCGCTGCTCTATCTCGCGCCGCTCGCCGGGGCGCTGGTCGCCGCCGGCGCGCTGTGGAGCGCGGGGCGCCCGCGCCGGATCAAGGCGCCCACCCTGCCCCCGGCGCCGCCCCCCCTCGCCCAGCCGGGGGCCGCGCCATGATCCTGCAGCGCTACCTCGCCCGCCGCTTCCTGCGTCAGTTCCTCGTCGTTGCCGGGGCCTTCGTCGCGATCCTGTTCCTCATCGACCTGATCGAGGAGATCCGCCGCTTCAGCCCCGCCGGCGCCGGGCTGCGCCGGGTTGCGGGGCTGGCCGGGCTGAACATCGTGGCGAGCGTCTATGCGATCCTGCCGCTCATCACCCTGCTGGCGGCCATCGCGCTGTTTCTCGGCCTCTCGCGCAGCTCCGAGCTGGTGGCGATCCGCGCCGCCGGGCGCTCGGGGCTCAGGATCGTCGCCGCGCCGGTGGTGACGGCGCTGCTTCTGGGCGCGCTGCTCGTTGCGGTGCTGAACCCGATCGTGGCGGGCACGACCAAGCGCTACGATCAGGCCGCGGCCCGGGTCGCGGGGGCGGCCACCCAGACCGTGTCGCTGGGCAAGGGGGCGGTGTGGCTTCGGCAGGGGGTGCCGGCGCGGACCGCGGGCGCGGGCGAGCGCGGGGGACAGATCGTCATCCGCGCCGGGCGCGCGAGCCCGGACGCCACGACGCTTTATGACGCGACCTTCCTCGTCTTCGACGCCGAGACCGGGCCGGTGCGCCGCATCGCCGCCCAGTCGGCGCGACTCTCGCAGGGGGCGTGGGTGCTGGCGGGGGTCAAGGAATGGCCGCTCGGCGCGGCCAACCCCGAGGCCGGGGCGCAGGTGCTGCCCGGGCTGACGCTGCCCACCGACCTCACCGCGGCGCGCATCCGCGACGGCTTCGGCGCGCCCGACTCGGTGCCGGTCTGGCAGTTGCCGGCCTTCATCGTCGGGCTCGAGCGGGCGGGCTTCTCGGCCCTGCGCCACCGGGTCTGGTTCACGACCGAGCTGGCGCGGCCGTTCCTGATGGCGGCGATGGTGATGCTGGCCGCGGTCTTCACCATGCGGCCGATGCGCGGGCGCCGCGCCGGGGTGCTGGTGCTCGGCGCCTTTGCCGCGGGCGTCGGGCTGTTCTTCCTGCGCAATCTCGCGCAGGTTCTGGGCGAGGCCGGCAACGCCCCCCCGGTATTCGCCGCCTTCGCCCCGCCGCTGATCGCGGCGCTTCTGGCGCTGGCCGCGCTGCTGAGGCTCGAGGACGGATGACCTATCGCAGCGCCCCCTCTCGGCCCCTTTCCGTCAGCGCCACCCTCGTCGCGCTGGCGCTGCCGCTGGCCCTGCCGCCCGCCCCGGTCGCGGCGCAGGTGGCCGCCACCCAACCCGCGGCCGCCCAACCCGCAGCCGCCCAGCCCGCCGCGGGGCAGCCCTGGTGGAAGCCCTGGGCGGGCTTCACCGACGGCCAGCGCGCCCGCCCGGCGCTCGCCCCCGGCGCAGGCACGGCCGAGACCCGCGCCGACGGGACCACCACGACCGACGTGCCCCGCGTCGTGCTGACGCCCTCGCGCCCGCCCACCCGCGACCCCGCCGGGGGGATTTCGCCCGAACCGGACGGCGCAGCCACCCTGCTCGCCGATCACGTCGAGCTGTCGGGCGACCGCATCCTCACCGCCTCGGGCGGGGTGGTGGTGTGGTTCGAGGGCGCGCGCCTGGTGGCAGAGCGGGTGATCTATGACGGCCGCGCCGGCACGATGACCATCGAGGGGCCGATCCACCTGACCGAGCCGGGCAACGCCGGCACCCCGGACGAGGCGGTGCTGGTCGCGGATTCGGCGCAGCTCGACGAGGGGCTGCGCGACGGGCTGCTGCGCGGCGCGCGGCTGGTGCTGGCGCGCGAGCTGCAGCTTGCCGCCGCCGAGGTGCAGCGGACCGGCAACGGCCGGATGACGACGCTGACCCACGTGGTCGCCTCGTCCTGCCAGGTCTGCGCCTCGGACCCGACGCCCTTGTGGGAGATCCGCGCCCGCCGCATCACCCACGACGCCGAAACCCGGATGCTGCACTTCGAGCGGCCGCAGTTCCGCGCCTTCGGCCTGCCGGTCGGCACGCTGCCCGCGATGTCCGCCCCCGATCCGACCGTCGAGCGGATGACCGGCTTCCTGCAGCCGCGGTTCCGCACCACCTCGGGGCTCGGGTTCGGCGTGATGCTGCCCTATTTCATCACCCTCGGCGACAGCGCCGATTTGACCGTGACGCCCTATGTTTCGGCCAGCCGCACCACCACGCTGGGCCTGCGCTACCGCCAGGCCTTCACCAACGGCGCGACCGAGTGGACCGGCGCGATCAGCCGCGACGACATCGAGGACGGCACTCGCGGCTATCTGTTCGGCGCCGCCCGCTTCGCGCTGCCGCGCGGCTACCGGCTGGGGGTGCAGGTGCAGACGGCCTCGGACCGCGGCTATCTGCTCGACTACGGGGTGAGCGACGCCGACCGGCTGTGGAGCGGGGTGACCCTCGACCGCATCGCCCGCGACCGGATGGTGACCGGGCGGGTCGGGCACTACCAGACCCTGCGCGAGGGCGAGCGCGCCTCGACCTCGCCCAGCCTCGTCGCGGACGCGCTGTGGGAACGGCGCTACGCGGCCTTCGGCGGCGAGGCGGGGTTGCAGTTCTCGGTCCATGCCCACCGGCGCAGCTCGGACGACAACATCCTTGGCCGCGACATCGCCCGCGGCTCGGCGCGGCTCGACTGGCAGCGCAACTGGCTGCTGCCGGGGGGCGTGGTGGCGGCGGCACAGACGCGG
Organism: Paracoccus panacisoli; assembly: GCF_042435015.1. Classification (NCBI taxonomy): domain Bacteria; kingdom Pseudomonadati; phylum Pseudomonadota; class Alphaproteobacteria; order Rhodobacterales; family Paracoccaceae; genus Paracoccus; species Paracoccus panacisoli. Next base: position 45,312 of record NZ_JBHMQU010000079.1, read on the forward strand.
CTGGACGCGGACGTCTATCGGATCGGCGACGACGACCGCTTCGACCGCACCGCCGCCCGCGCCATTCCCGCGGCCGCGGTCGAGCTGCGCTGGCCGCTGGTCGCCCGCCAGGGCGCCGCCACCCACCTGCTCGAGCCGGTGGCCCAGATCGCCTGGTCGCCGCGGCTCGAGGACGAGGACGTGGTGCCGAACGAGGATTCGCGGCTGATCGAGTTCGACGAGGGCAACCTCTACATGCTTGATCGCCTGCCGGGGCGCGATTCGGTCGAGGGCGGGCTGCGCGCCAACCTCGGCCTGCGCTGGACCCGGATCGACCCCACCGGCTGGTCGCTCGGGGTGACGGCCGGGCGGGTGCTGCGCGACCGCCCGGACCCGGCCTTCGCCCGCGGCGGCGGGGTGCTGGCGGGCAAGCGCTCGGACTGGCTGCTGGCCGCGACCTACAGCGACGCGGGCGGGCTCGCCATCGCCAACCGGGCGCTCTTCGACGACGATTTCGACATCAACCGCAACGAGTTGCGGCTGGGCTGGCTGCGCCCCGGCTTTCAGCTTTCGGCGGGCTATCTGTGGATCGATTCGCAGACCATCGAGGGGCTTTCGGCGGACGTCTCGGAACTGTCGGCCACGACCGGTTGGCAGCTCGCCCCCGGCTGGTGGGCCAGCGCCGAGACCCGCTACGACTTTGCCGCCGACCGGGCGCAGCGCGCCGACCTGGGGCTGACCTACCGCAACGAATGCGTGAGCGTCGATCTTTCCGTCTCGCGCCGCTTCACCGCATCGGACAGTCTGCGCCCGGACACCGATCTGGGGCTGTCGGTGCGGCTGGGCGGCTTCGGCCGGCGGCCGGACGAGCTGCCGGGAACGGTGGCGCGGCGCGCCTGCGTAAGGTAGCGTGGCGCCCATGACGCAGATGAGGACGACGATGCGGCGGATCTTTCACGCGACCCTGACGGCCGGTTTCCTCGGCAGCACCGCGCTGGGGGCGGCGGCGGTCACCGCCACGCTCGGCCTCGGCAGCGCCCTGCTGTTGCCGCGCGGCGCCGAGGCCGGACCCTTCGCGCCGGTCGTCTATGTCAACAACGCCGCGGTCACGCAGTACGAGCTCGACCAGCGCATCCGCTTCATGCAGGTGCTGCGCGCGCCCGGCGCGGACCGCGAGAGTGCGCTCAAGGCGCTGATCGAGGACCGCCTCAAGCTCGACGCCGCGCGCCAGATCGGGATCGCGGTCAGCGACCAGGGGCTCGAGCAGGGGCTCGCCGATTTTGCCGGCCGCGCCAACATGGACGTGGGCCAGTTCACCGAGGCGCTGGCCCGCGACGGGGTGGACCGGCAGGCCTACCGCGACTTCGTCAAGGCCGGCGTCGCCTGGCGCGAGGTGGTGCGCCAGCGGGTCGTGCCGCGGGTGCAGGTGACCGACCGCGAGGTCGAGCAGGCGATGAAGCGCGACATCGAGACCCCGATCACCACCGCCGTGCTGCTGTCCGAGCTGGTCATGCCCGCCCCCCCGGGGCAGGAGGCCGCGGTGCTCGCGCGCGGGCGCCAGCTCTCCGAGACGATCACCACCGAGGGCGCCTTTGCCGCCGCCGCGCGGCGCTATTCCGCGGTGCCGACCGCGCCGCGCGGCGGGCGGCTCGAGTGGACGCCGCTCGCTGACCTCGCGCCGGGGCTGCGGCAGATCATCGAGGGGATGCGCCCGAACTCGATCAGCCAGCCGCTGACCGTGCCAGGGGCGGTGGTGCTGTTCTATCTGCGCGACACCCGCGGGCGGCTGCGCGCCGGGGCGACCGACCAGACGGTGGAATATGTGACGCTCGCGGTGCCCTCGGCGGCGGACGGGGCGCAGGTGCTGGCCCGCGCCGACAGCTGCGGCAAGGTCTTCGTCGAGGCGAACCGCTATGCCGGCGACGTGATCTCGCAGCAGACGATGCCGTTGTCGGCGGTGCCGCTGGACATCGCCCAGCGCCTCGCCTCGCTCGATCCCAACGAGGGGACGGTCATCGACTATGGCGCCGGCGCGCGGGTGGTGATGCTGTGCCGGCGCACGCCGACGCTGGCCGATGAGCCCGTGACGGCGTTCGAGAGCCTGCCCGGCCTGCCGCAGCCGGCGCGCCGGCCCGACCCGGTGCCGGGGGCCGCGGGTCAGCCCGGCGTC
>NZ_JBHMQU010000080.1:0-22598 GCF_042435015.1 Paracoccus panacisoli
CCGCGCCGACCAGATCACCGGCGCCTTCGACGACATCGAAATCATCGGCCTCGCCGCAAACCGGGGCGCAAGAATCGTCATCGATCATGACGCGGACACCGTCACCCTGTCTCTGACGAGTGCCGGAGGCGGCCATGGCGAGATCAGCATCCTCGCGGTCGGCACCGGGCACGCCGAGGACTGGTCACAGCACGGGGCATCGCGGGTCCTGTGGACAGCCTTGTCGGCCGATCCGCCGCCCGCCCTGGACGATCCGCTGCTTTATTGACGGCTGATGCGGGCCCGACGGCGACAGCCGGCCGGGCCCAACATTTGGTCGCGTGCTATCCGAAATATGCGCGCCAGACCTTCCGGCCCGACCAGCCCATCAACAGCAGGAAGATCCCCATCGGCACCGCCAGGGCGAGCCGGCCCGAAACCCCCGCCGCGGCAAGCATATCGCGGCCGGGCATCACCAGCCCGTGGAACACGTAGATCGGCAGGGCCAACGTTCCTGTCACGACGAGTGCCTGCAATATCAGCCGAACCGGCCGCGCCAGTCTCTCCCAGTCCAGCAGCAGAGACAGGAAACCGCCGGTGGCGAACAGCACCATCGACAGATAGAAGATCAGCCCGGGAAGCGACGTGAAAACGGGATTGTCGCGTTGCATGAAAGACCCCACGCCATAGGCCTCGACCATTGTCATCATGGCGAGCACCATGCCCAGCGTCCCGCCGACGACCAGCGCATGCGCGGCAAAGCCGGTGTCCCGCTGCTCCGAGAACCACACGCCTACCCCCATCCCAGCCGCCGCGACCGCCGACAATTTGAAGACGCTGTAACCTGCGACCAGCATCAGCCGAGGCCACTCCAGGACCGAATCCAGTTGCCGGGACGGGAGCAGCGGCGGAATGATCTGCCAGAGCAGCCAGAAGATCGGCAGCCCCGCCAAGAGCCAGGGAATCGGCCGTGCGACGCGCGCTAGCAGCGGCAACCACCACCGCGCCGTTCCAAGCATCAGAGCGTAATAGCCGAGCACGCTATAGAATGCGTGAGCAATCTCGAGTCCCCCGATCCTACCGCCCCGCACGGCGGTGTCGGCCAGCTTGATCGTCGCCAGCATAACCATCCCGAGGACGACGAGTGCAAACGAGGCCCTGAGTCGCCCGAGCACCGAGGCCCGGCGGTCCTCGAAGCCGGCCAGCATGAAATAGCCCATACCGAAGCCGAAGATGGTCGCGAAGCCGGGCGTACCAATCCGGTAGATCAGCGCCAGCACCGCTTCCGCGCGCTCGGCCAGCCCAAGCCGATTGAAGACCCCAGGCGCCCAGTGCGACATCAGGACCGACAACGCCATCACCGCTCGGGTCATCGAAATCGCCCAGCTGCGGCGGGCAGCGTCCGGCAGTGCAGCCGGCGCCACCGTCAACGGCGGACTGTCGGGCCCGAGCAAGGCCGCCGTCTCGCGCAGGCTCCTCCCCTCCATCGTTGCCCGGATCACCGGTTGTGGCAGGCCGACGCCTTCCATCACCAACCCGATCCGCACGGAGCTGAGCGAATCGCCCCCAGCGTCGTAGAAGCTCCGCTCCGCCGAGACCGGCATATCGCCAATGACCCGGGCCCAGATTGCCGCGAGGTGTTTTTCGTCCGAGGTGAGGGGGTCGGGGGCAGCGCTGGCCAACTCAGCCAGCCTGAGCCCGCTCGTCGCAGGTGAGGCTGCCCGCATCTCGGGCAGCAGCCGGCGCTGCACCTTGTCTGTTCCGGTCCGCGGCAGGCGAGCCGTTCGCATCACCTCCAGCGCTCCACCCGCCGGCCCCTGACCGACCACGACGCCCCGCCGGCTCAAGGCGATGCGCGCGGCCGATTCGATCAATACGGCTTGATCGCCGGCACCATCTTCGATCGCGAGCAGCGCCACCTCGCCGCGCGCCGGATCGGGCTGTGCGGCGATGGCGAAGTGGTCCGCTGCCCCGGGGACCATTGAACGGATGTCGTCTTCCAGCGCTTCGGCGCCGACCTTGACGCCCGCGATGTTGATCTGGTCGTCGAGCCGCCCGAGATAGTAAAGACGGCCGTCCCGGACCTCCCCACGGTCACGGGTCACCAGCCAACCCTCTGCGTCGGTCAATGGCACCAGCCGCCCGCCTGCTTCGATCCGTCCCAGCGCGACATTCGGGCCGCGGATCGCGATCGCCCCGCCGTCCGTGATCTTCAGACTCGTGCAGCCCGTTGCCGAACCGACCGAGTCAAGCGCCGTGTCCGGCACCGCAGAGATGTCCAGAAAGGTCGTCCGCGACGCCTCGGTCAGTCCATAGTGCTGGACGATGCGCGCGTTCGGGAACAACCGCCGCATCGCCCGCTTGTCGTTGGCCCCCATCGCCTGGCTACCGATCTCGATCCAGCGCACCGCCGCGCCGGCCTCTCCGATCACGCCCGGGTCGGACAGCAGGATTCGCCACAGGCTCGGCACTGCCGAGAGCGCATTAATCTCCCCGGCGTTCAACATGTTGCGGATCTCGACCGGATCGAAGCGCTCTGGCAGGAAGAAGGCACCGCCGGCCGCCGCCACTGCCCGCGCCCGACCAAGGCCAAACGAATACGTCACCGGGACGCCGATATATTCGCGGATCTCCGGGGTGACTTGCATCACATCGTTCAGGCGCTGGACGACATCGCCGAGGTTGCGGTGGCTCAGCAAGATTGCCTTGGGCCGCCCTTCGGTCCCCGAACTGAACACGATCTGCGCGGGGGTGTCGTCGAAACGGGGGGTGTGGGCCAGCTTCTCCCACCCACCCTCCGCGGGTGGGTGCGACTGCACGCTCTCGACGCGCAGTCCCAAGCCTTCGAGCGCCCCGGGCGTGCGGGTGATCGAAAACAGCCGTCCTTCCCGCCAGAACTCGAAGGCTGTCCGAAGGAACCCGCGGGTATTCGCCGCGGCGAGCGAGGCAACACGTGTTCCGCGCAGATCGACGATCGTCTCGGTCGTCAGCATTGTCACCCGCTGCCGTGGCTGATCTCGCCACCGGCTTAAGCGGGGGCGCCCGCCCGTGTCCATTGCCTTTCTAGTCAGTTGACTTGTCCGCAGGCCCACGGCCACAACGCCGGGCATGAAGTCCTCGACGCGCATCGCCTATCTGACCGGCGAATACCCGACGGTCTCGCACACGTTCATCCTGCGCGAGGTTCTGGCGCTGAGGGCGCTGGGGTGCGACGTCCTCACCTGCTCGGTGCGGCGGACGGACGCCGACCAGCATCGCGGCCCGGACGAACAGGAGGCGGCGCGGACGACCTTCCACGTCCTCGACGCAGTGCGCGGCCCGGCCTTGCTCGGGGCGCTTGTTTGGTCGCTGGCGCGGCCGCGACGTCTGGCTCGGGCACTGGGGCTGGCGGTCGCCACCCGGCCCGCTGGACTCAAGGCGACGATCCGCCAAATCGCCTATATGCTTGAGGCGACGGTGCTGGGGCGGCACCTCACGCGAGAGGGTGTCGGGCACCTGCACAACCATTTCGCCATGTCGTCCTCGTCGGTGGCCATGTTGACCGCCGAGCTGACGGACATCCCCTACAGCTTCACCCTGCACGGGCCGGCGGATTTTCTGGACACCGGCCGGTGGAGGCTGGACGAAAAGATCGCGCGGGCGCGGTTCGTTGCCTGCATCAGCCAGTTCTGCCGCAGCCAGGGGATGCTGTTCTCGGACCCGGCCCACTGGCCGCGGCTGCACATCGTGCACTGCGGCGTCGATCCGACTCGGTATCAGCAGGCGACCGACGACATTCGCCCGGCCGGGCGATCGGTGCTGTTCATTGGCCGGCTAGCCGCCGCCAAGGGCGTGCCAGTGCTGCTCGAGGCGTTTGCGGTGGTTCACGCAACACATCCGGACGCGCGTTTGACACTGGTCGGCGACGGGCCAGAACGGTCTGCGCTCGAGGCGCGGACGCGAGCGCTCGGGCTGACGGGGGCAGTCCGCTTCACCGGCTATCTGAGTCAGGACGAGGTGGCGAAGGAACTGTCTCAGGCCGATCTGTTTGCCCTGCCGTCGTTCGCAGAAGGCGTGCCGGTGGTGTTGATGGAGGCGATGGCATCAGGCTTGCCGGTCCTCGCCACCCGGATCGCCGGCATCCCTGAGCTGGTCGAGGACGGTCTTTCGGGTCGCATCGTCGCGCCGGGGGATGCGGCTGCGTTCGCCGCGGCGATGATCGAGTTGCTCGCCGATCCCGCCCGGGCGCGCGAGATGGGAAGGTCCGGCCGCGCCAAGGTCACCGCCGAGTTTGACGTGGCGATAGAGGCAGGCAAGCTCGCATGCCTGCTGAACCCCGAAAACGACGCAGCGGACCGTGCGGTCCGACACCCGACCGCCTCGTGAACACTTGTTCCCCCGTTTGAACGGGTCATCTGGCTGACAAGTCAGGCAGGTGAACTGGTCATGGACAGGATCGCTGCATCGGACGTGGCATCGCCGCGTCTGTCGTGGATCAAGCCGGTGACCGAATCGTGTCGATGCGATGATTAACTGCCAAATGATGCGGGAACTCTATTTCAGGTTGTTCTCCCAGAATCAAAACTCTCCCCGTGCACGAGATTTTCTGTCCAAAGAGATAGATGCCCTTGGACGTCCAATTGGGCAGATAGTCACGAAGGAAACAGCCGGGAACTTGAAATTCGGCGCAGCAGGAATTGTCGTAAATTAACGGTGATTCAGGGCGTCTCAAAAAGGCGTCTGAGACAGACGTTGTACAAACCTCTGCGAGGCAGGTGATTTTCATGCGTTACAAGAGTTTTATCTTTGCCAGTGTGATCCTGCTCTCGAACTCGCCGGTTTCCTCGGCGCTCGCGCCGGGCCTTTCGGGCCCGGCGCACGCTGGCGGTTACGTGGCGCCATTCATCGAAATGATGCCCGCCGCGCAGCCGCCGGCTGCTCCGGCAGGTTTCACCTTGTGCAACGAGCCCGCGATCTGTGCCGGTCTGGCGCTGGCAATCCTGGCGTTTCTGGTCAGTTCAGGCGGCAAGGGCTCCGACGGTCACGTCGTGCCCCCTGCGCCCGAGCCGCCCAAGCCCCCGGTCAAGCCGCCCGGCCCGCCGGAGGTGCCGCCAGAGGTCGCGCCGATACCGCTTCCCGCAACCGCCCCTCTCTTGCTGGGCGGGCTGGGCGTCATGGGCGCCATCAGGTACCGCAAGTCGCGTCGCGAGGCGAGCGTTCAGCCGAAGGGCGCGGGCCGGGACGAACGTTGACCGAGCACCCAGTCATAGACCTGTCGTACTTGGGCGGCTTTTCTTGACCAAGCGAACATCTCCTCGGCCCGGGCGCGCGCTGCCTCGCCGAGCGGACCAAGTTGCGCGGGGTCCGCCACGAGGCGCTCAAGAGTTGCACGGAACCCCGCGACCACAGCATCACGGGGGCCGATCGGCACCTTCAGCCCCCACTCAGGCTGGACAATTTCCCCGGGTCCCGCGTAATCGACAACCAGCGGCGGCAGGCCGATTGCCATCGCCTCGATGACGACCCCGCCCCCGAATTCGCGGATCGAGGGAAATGCGAGGACATCGCATCCCGCCATGATCTTCCCCACTTCGCCGTGTGGCACGCTCCCGTGAAGGGTCAAACGATCCGAAACCCCCAGTTTATCCGCGAGAGCTCTGATTTCGCCGAGCAGCGGCCCCTCACCGATCAGGTCCAGAACCAGCTTGCCCTCAGCCATCAATGGTGCCGCGGCCTCGACCAGCGCATCCGGCATCTTGTAGGGAACCATGCGCCCGACAAAGACCGCGCGCAGCGGCAGGCCCCTGCTGCCCGATGTAGCCCGCGCCGTGAAGCGCGTCGGGTCTATCCCGTTCTCGGGGAGATAGATCACCTTCTGGGCGGCGACCTCGGCGATCTCCCCCGCCGTGTGGCGCGATCCTGCCATGATGGCACAGGCGGCGCGCCAAGTCGCGGTGCGGCCGGGCAGCAGCCTGACTGCACCGCGCAGGATCGACAGGCGCTCACCCTCTCGAGCCCGGGACTCGGCATAGCCCGCGGGCCAGGGAACACCGCCATTGAGCGGCCCCATGACGAACGGGACCCCGGCTCGCGCAGCTTGGCGTCCGAAAAAACTGGGTTTTACGGGACTGAGTGGGGTGACGCGGTGGACGATATCCCATCCCCCCGCCTGGACCTCGGGACCGAAGAGACGCCAGGCAAGGCGGTCAAAATAAGCATCCGAGAATACCGTGATCGCCTGCTGGACGGTCCAGCCCCGGTTCGTCGATCCACCGACGCCAAGCATTTGGCTCAGCCGCCAGAGCGGACGCGCCACGGCTTCGCTGTCGATGGCGGTGAAGTCGCGCCCCTCCGACCATCCCGCCCGCAGGATGGCGTCCCGGTTCCGGATCTGAGTCACGAGGTGAACGTCGGCGACCTCGCGCAGCGCGCTGGTGAGCGACCACCCGACCAGCGGTACGCTAACCATCTCGGGATTGGCCGCTTCGGCCAGCACAAGGACCCGGGGGCGACCGCCCTGAGTTAGACCCCGTCGAGTCATGAGCGTTGACCGGCGCGCCAAACGGGCGCTCGTTCGGCCTCGATCTCAGCCACGGCACGCGCCTTGCCACGCCGCAGGGCGCGGCGCTGATAGTCGCGGATGAAATCCCGCAGCTCTGCATCGTCATGCTGCGTTTCACCCCGCATCCACGCGCCCAGAAACCCCTGGAGCGTCGCCAGACCGCCCAAGACGTAAGGTGGATGGGCCATGCGATAGAGGCCCGTAGCTACGAAATACGCAGGGTCAGACCCCATGTAGTACTGTCCGAATCCATGCCGGCGACGGCCGGTGAAGACGCTCTTCTGGCTCGACCCCATCGGCCGCAGATGCTCGAACCGCAGTGCATCGTCGTTCCAGCTGACCACGATCCAGCCGAGTTGCCTCGCCTTGTGGCAGTCGATCGCGTCCCACATCACTTCGCGGACGAATCCGCCGATCTGTTCGAAGCAGGTGCGGCGATAGAACTTGGTCATGCCGACCGACATCTCGTCGCCGCATTTCTCGGAAATCCAGCGCCCGCTTTCGGTTCGGAACCAGGGCTTTCCCGAACAGCTGCCGATGCGCGGGTTCTCCTCCATCCGCTGCATCAGGATCTCGAAGTAGCGGGGCGGTAGGTCCAGATCGAGGTCCAGCTTGCAGAGATAGGGGTACTGCTCGACGTCCACGTGATCGAGGCCGTGATAGAATGCCTCGATCACCCCCGGGCCGACCGCACGGTGACCGCGGTCAGCCCGCGTCACAACCTGGATGAAGGGATGGCGCGCGGCGTACTCGGCCAGGATCTGCGGCGTTTCATCGCTAGAACCGTCATCGACGATCACCCACCGCGCAGGCTGCACGCTCTGCGCCACGACGCTGTCCAGCGTCCGGCGCATGTACTCAGCCTCGTTGCGGCAGGGGGATACGAGAAGATAGACGCGGGAGGAGGACATTTGGGCGACCGATTCGTTTCTCATCCTTTGTGCCTTCCTCGTCTTTAACTCTCAACCTGCGGCTGCGGCCCATACTCAACCAAAACGTGCGTGTTCCAATTGCACTTCCGCTGAGGTAGAATTAACGCGGTCAATCTCTGAACTTTTGCTTAATTATTCGCGCCAACAAGTTCGAATTGTTGTTTCGTATCGGCTGTAGAGTTAGGATGCCTCGGGACACTGTATCAGTCCCTGCCGAAAGGAACCAACGGCCATGACCAAAATGAAGATGATGATCACTGCCGCTGCGCTGGCCCTGTCGGCCGGTGCTGCCAACGCTGCGGTGTACTATGCGACTGACGTGGTGGACTACTCTGTGGGGTCGTGCTCCCCGAAGAGCTGCACCGGTGACCGCTACGACAAGATGAACGCCCTGGGCGCGCCGGACGAAAAGTTCACCTCGCTCGGGATGGGCGGCTCGATCACTCTTGGCTTCGGCACCTCCTTCTCCGGGCAGAACAAGGTGACCGGCTACGAGATCACCTACTCGGCCGGCACGCCCGACAATACCCACCTTGAAGCGGTGGACGTGTACTCGGTCATGGGTGGCGTTGCGACCCTGCTTGGCCGCATCACGAACGTCGGCGGTACCGTCAAGTCGGTGATGTCGTACCTGCCGTTCGAGCACATCAAGCTCGTTGACGTGACCCGTGCCGAGTTCCCGGGCACCACGAGCTTCGATGGCTTCGACGTCGACGCCGTGGCGATCGCGGCGGTCCCGCTTCCGGCTGCCGGCCTTATGCTGCTCGGCGGTCTGGGCGGGTTCGCCGCTCTGCGTCGCCGCAAGAAGGCCGCCTGAAGCCTGGCTAAAATATGAAGGAGAGACCCGCCCCGCGGCGGGTCTTTCTAATTGGAGCTTCGTGCTCCACGGGTCATGATCAGGGCCGCCCCTCACCCGAACCCGCGTCCCGTTTCGACGATCAAGCCAGGATATCCGCGATGGTCGCCAGCAGCCCCACCCAATCCCGTGCGATTTCCGGCCTGACCCTGTCGGGGATGGCCGGATTGTTCTGGCTGGCGCTTGCCACGCTGGCAGCAGGCTGGTTCTTCAAGGATGGCCTCGACGCCTTGCTCGCAGCCTGGCAACGGCCGGAATACAGCCACGGGCCGCTGATCCCGGTGTTGTCCGGGCTGATGTTCCTGCGCGAACTCAAGCAGTACCCGCCCCACCCGGGAGAAATTCCCGACCGCTGGCCGGGCGTTGTGGTGGTGGCTCTGTCACTGATAGTAGGCGGGCTGGGCAAGCTGTCTGGCATCGACGACGTGGTGGCCTATGCGACGATCCTGTGGGTCGCCGGGATGCTGCTGATCTCGTTCGGCTGGTCCACGGGCCGGCATTTCTGGCCGCCCGTCCTGCATCTCGTCTACATGCTGCCGCTGCCGGACGTGCTGTACTACAAGGTCTCGACCGAGCTTCAGATGTTCTCGTCCGAGCTCGGCGTCTGGTTTCTCAAGCTGCTGAATGTCCCCGTCTTCCTCGAGGGGAACATCATCGATCTGGGCGTGCTCAAGCTGCACGTGGCCGAGGCGTGCTCGGGTCTGCGATACCTGTTCCCAATCCTGTCGTTCTCCTACATCTTCGCGGTCCTCTATCGCGGACCGACTTGGCACAAGGCAGTGTTGCTGGTGTCAGCGGTCCCCATCACGATGCTGATGAACTCGGTCCGCATCGCACTCGCCGGGTGGATCGCCAATACCTACGGGCCGGCATCGCTCGAGGGGTTCACGCATTTCTTCGAAGGCTGGGTGATCTTCGTCGCCTGCGTGGCCCTCCTGTTCGGGCTGGCGCGGCTGATGCTGCTGTTCCATCCCGGTCGCCCCACGCTGTCCGAGGCACTCGACCTCGAGACTGCCGGCATGGTCCAGCAACTGCGCCGCCTCGGTCTCGTCCGGCCGTCCCGGGCCATGATTGCGGCGGCGGCGCTTGGCATTGCGGCCCTGGCGCTCTGGCAGATGGTGCCCGACAACCGCGGCACCGCACCCGCACGGGCGCCGTTCGTCGCCTTCCCGCACGAGTTGGGCACGTGGCAGCAAGCCGGCCCGGATGAGCGGCTGTCGCGCGACGTCGAGCGGACGCTCGGCGCAGATGACTATCGACAGGCGCAATTCACCCAGGCCGGCGCCGCCGCGCCGGTGGGGCTCTTCATGGCGTTCTACAACGATCAGACCAAGGGCGGCATCCATTCGCCCGAGATCTGCTTGCCCTCGTCAGGCTGGGAAATCGCCCGGCTTCAGCGTGCCGACCTGTCGCAGCGGCTTGGAGTCGAAGGCCCCTTCCCGGTCAACGTCGCGGTCATCCAGAAGGGCTACACGCGGATGATGGTCTACTACTGGTTCCAGCAGGGCAGTCGGCGCGTGGCGTGGGACTTTGCCGCGCGCCTCTACCTGCTGGCTGACGGCGTCCGCAAGGGTCAGACCGATGGCGGGATCATTCGGCTGACCACTTCCATCCGTGAAGGCGAAAGCGACGACGACGCCGAAGCCCGGTTGCTGTCGATGACGCGCGAGTTGATCAAGCCCCTTCCACGCTTCATGCCCGAGGGATAACGGCCCGCTCAACCTTTGGCGTCAAATCCGGCTGGACAGTGCCCGCGGGCCTGCGATGAACGGTATGGCACCCCGCAGACTCCACGCAGCGTGACGGAACATTCCATGGTTTCAAAATCCCGCATCTGGCTTGCCGCCAGGTACCGACGCCTGGGTGTCCTTGGTCTTCGGGTGCACCGGCCGGCGTTCAGGCCGATCAGCACGCCGGGCGAGATGTCCGGCCGGCCGGCCCTTTTCGACCGCGCCCATCTAAGTCGGGTCACCGCCTGCGCCTTCGGCCGCAGCCTCGAAAGCCTCGTGGACGACCTCACAGCCACTCACTGGCGAGAGGGCCCATTGCTGCGCGCCGAACTCGGGCCGGCGGCGACCGTAGGGGGGACAATCCTGATGCGCGAAGGCTGGTTCGTCCATTCCGAATTCGTGAATGTGTCGCCTGCCGACTTGCGAACTGCCCCTCCGCCCCGCCCCCGCGCGGTGGTCGCAAATTCGATGCAGGGGCTCAGGTATTTCGGCCACTGGCTGAGCGACGACGTGTCCGCCGCCGAGGCCCATCGCGGCGACCCGGACCTCGTTTCGTTGCCGCTCGGCAAGTGGGCAGATCAGCCGGTCTATGCACAGCTGTTCGGGCAGACGTGGGAGCCCCGTCACCCGATCCTGCGGGCCGAGTCCATGACGCTGATCCGCGATCTCGGGTTCAGCCACGCCAAGGTGGCGCGTTACCGCGCGCTTCGCAGCCGCCTGCGCGAAGGTTTTATGTCCGACGAGACGCAACCCGGACGCATAGTCTTCATCCAGCGGGGACCTTCTGGCGATCCGCGGGAAATCGCCAACTGGCCGGAGCTCGAGAGTGCGCTCGTCGCTGCCGGCGTAACGATCATCCGCCCCGAGGGCGACACGCGCGCCTTTATTCGCGCGATGCTGGACGCCAGCATCATCATCACCGTCGAGGGCAGCCAGGACCGCCATGCCCTCTACAGCCTGCGCGATGGCGGCGGCATGATTACCATTGCGCCGCCAGATCGATTCTACGTCGCAACCCACGAATGGGCGCGGGCTCTCGACATGCACAGCGGAATCGTCGTCGGCACCACCGCCGAGGGCGGGTTCACCGTCGCCCCGGCCGAGGTGTTACAGATGATCGACACGATCCAGCCTCTGGTCGAGAACCGCGGCGCCGTCTGAATCGAACTGTCTGATCGGGCCCGGACGCCACCCACCCGCACGCTTGCTCAGTCGGCCTTCACATGCGGTTCGACGACCCGCTGCCGGGTGATCCGCGCGGGTACCCCGACCGCGGTGGCGTGCGGCGGCACGTCCGACAGGACCACCGCATTGGCCCCAATCCGGGCGCCCTCGCCGATGCGGACGGGACCAAGAACCTTCGCCCCTGCGCCGAGATACGCCGACCGCCCGACGTGCGGCGCGCCGCCCCCGGCCAGCTGGCCGAGCGTCACCTGCTGCATGATCAGACAGCCCGGCTCGACGACAGCTTCAGCATGAATGACGACCCCGTTCGGATGCGGCATCCTTGTCTCGGGATCTATCGACGCCTCTCGGCTGATGTCGCTGCCCGACAGGATTGACCAGAAGACGTGAGCTGCCTTGCCCATGCTACGGTTGATCCACGCGACCAATCCCCGCCTGTCCCGATATCGCTGATAACGGGCGATGGCGCGCAAAAGCCGTGCATCGCGATTCCGGATCGGCATGAGGTCACGTATCCCTGAAATTCACTGGCGAAAGCTCCGGCAGCGCTCGGATCAGATCGCGCTCCAGTTCGTCGAGGAATTGATAACGGCGGCGGTACATCGACCGCTTGTTCGGTTTGATTTCGTCATCACGACGACGGTCGGGCGCGATGGGAAGCCTGTAGAATTCGGCGTCGTGCTCGACGCCGCCGCGGTCCTGCCAGATTGCATCGTAATCCTGGGGTGCGATCGTCTTGCCCGCGAAGAAGGGGTGGTGGTGGTGACGCCGCGCATCGCGAACGGCGAGCAATGTCTGCACACCCCAGTGACGGCAGAGCATCCGGCAGACCTCGATCAGCAGGTCGCGCGGCCGCACCCCCAGTGCCGCCTTGGTGAGGTCGCGATACAACTCTGGTGCGTTCTCCGTGTTGCGGCCCTGGATCGAGCCGATCAGCGCGTACAACGTCCCGTCCTTCGACTCGCCCAGCGAGAACGCCAGAGAATAGGCTCGGAAATCCCCCGCGAAAATATTGAGCGTCAGCCCACCCTCACGCATGAACCAACGCGGCTGGTCGAGCACGATCCGCAGCCCGGGATGAATCGCATCAAGCTCGGCCAGGATCAGCTTGTCGGTCACCGCAAAGGGAAAAGGCGGGCCCAGCCGGTCCAGCGCCCGGTAATGCGCGACCACCCGATCCAGCCGTTCGGGGATGTCCCAACTGGAACAGAGGTAGGGCCAGACGAGCGGCCCCACGATCAACTCGGGGCGCTCGCCCATGATCCGCTGCAAGGACGGTGACGGGTCCGAAACAAAACCTGCGAGGTGACGTCCGTTCACGACCGCCAGCGCTGTGACCTTTAATCGCAGGTTTGCCTGACCGGGCTTTCCGGCAATGGCCGGGATCGCTCGCCTGACCAGCGACAGGACGGATGTACGCGAAGCCATCTCAGCGATTCCCTTTCGCCAGGCTGGTCGCGGCTGACCTGAGCGGCCCGCGCGCCGCGCTGCCGGCCTGTCCGTTGAGCACATCCTGCAACGCCGATTCGAATGCGGCCCCTGCGGCCGACACACTGTGCAGTTGCGCCGTCGACCACGCCGCGTCAGACGCCGCCCGCCATCTCGCGGGTTCCACTCTCAGGAAGTCGAGGGCGGCCTGCGCGAAGGCCTCGGGGTCGGCGTCGGCGATACGCCCGTTTCGCCCATCGACCAAGTCGGGTGCGGCGCCCGCCGACGTGGCGAGAACCGGCGTCCGGCTCGCCATTGCTTCGAGAAGCGGCAGCCCGAACCCTTCCCTGCGGGACGGGAACAGCCACAGGTCGCACGAAGCGTAGAGCGCCGCGATCTGCGCCTGGTCCGGGCTGCGCGCATAGTTGATCCAGGCCGGTAGCCTGTCGGGCCGCGCATGGGTTCCGAACGACGTCGCGGCCACCTCGGGGATGGCACGTCGGACGCGTTCCAGCGCTGCAATGGCCAGGCCGACGTTCTTGCACGGGTGCGGGTTGTACAGAAATCCCACCCGGGGGGGCTTTCCCATCTCTCGCGGAGGGGTGGCGAAGTGTTCGGTGCTGACCCCGTTGGTGACCAGCGTGGCCTGTCGGCGATACCGGGTCTCCATCGTGCGGGCCAACCAGCCGGCCACCACGAGCTTGTGGTTGTGCTGCCGATAGACGGCGTCCACACGGTCGCGAAGTGCGACCTCGAAATCCTCAAGCCCCTGGATGAAATGCACGTGGGCGCCCTTCTCCGGGGAAAGCCGATCGGCCCATTCGGCCGTCGTCCACCAGGTCGACACGATCACGTCTGCGTCGGGCAAATGGTCTGGGTCGACAGGCCGATGCTCGTCCAGCTGAACCACCGGCAGGTCGAGACCGGTGAAATGTCCGCGGTCCGGGGGAAGAGGGACCATTCGGGCAAGCCCTAGCCATCGCTTGAGGCGCAGTCTCTGTCCGACCAACGCCGGCCCGGGAAAGCGCACCACGAGCGTCACCTGATGACCTGACGACGACAGGTACGCGGCGTGTTGCGCGACGACCCGCAGGCCACCGGCAAGTCCGCTCAATCCCGGCAAGGCAAAGGTGATCCGCATCGGTCTTACTGTCTCGTTCGTATGCCCGCGTGCCGAGTAGCAGCCTAGCCCTCAGCGCCGCGTGGGCCGGGCAGGCAGCCGTACCGCCAGTATTGCGCCCACGGCGATCAGGATCGGCCCGACCGATTCAAGCACCAAATTCGCCCGCACCCCCACGACCGGGATACCGAGCATCCGATCGAAGTGGTGAAAGCCTACGGCTCGCATCAACACGAAGCCCGAGACAAAGACCAGCCCCACCACTGCCAAACCCGTCCGGGGCAGGGTTCCGCGCAACACGCGCAGCAAAGCCAGCAGCAGCAGGATGGCGGCCACCGCAATTGCGGCCAAAAAGCCAGTCTGGACCAGCCTGCGGTCCTGATACCACCCCTGCGCACGCGCCGCGCACCGCCCCACCGCGGTCAGTGCCGATTGCAGGTCAAGCTGCTTGTTGACCGCGAGCGCGAGCATGAATCCCGAGACGACCAGCCAGAACACGCGCTCGCGGCGATAGCTGGTCGCAGGAAAGAGCCCCTGCCCCGCGGTTCGCAGCGCCAGCGCCGCGACGACCAGGTACAAGAGCACCGTCGCCCAGCCCTGCCAGGTCGGATCACCGATCCCCGGCTGCCAGCGGGTGGCGGCACAGTCGATGGTCGCGCCCATCAGCTGCCTTCACCCGCTGGCGGGAGACAACTGCCCGAAGCTGCCCGGCAATTCGATGGATATGCGGGGCGCACCATGCCGCATCCTTTCCGTTGCGCCCTGGATCGGGCCGTTCGGGTGCTACTCCGCCGCCTTGCGGATGATCCGGTAGGTCGTCCGCTCGCTGATCCCCAGCACCTGCGCCACCTTCTGCCGGTTGCCGCCGTAGCGATCAAGCAGCAGGTCGATGTAGCGGGCGCGCAGCTCCTCGGCGGTGGGCAGGTGGTCGAAGCTCAGCACCACGCCGCCCGGGGCCGGTCGGGCGCCCGGCGCGGGGCGCAGGCCGAGGTCGGCCGAGGTGATCTCGGGCGCGTCGGCGGACATGATGACGCCGCGGTCCACCGCGTTGTGCAGCTCGCGCAGGTTCCCCGGCCAGTGGTGGCGTACCAGCGCGTCGATCGCCTCGGGCGCGAAGCGCTTGTCCACGTCGCGCTGGAAGCTGCGCGTCTCGAGCAGGTGGTGGGCGACCGCCGGGATGTCCTCGGGCCGGTCGCGCAGCGCGGGCGCGTGCACCTCGAGCGTCGAGAGCCGGTAGAACAGCTCGTCGCGGAACGTGCCCTCGGCCACCCGCGCCTTGAGGTCGGCCGAGGTCGTGGCGATCACCCGGATGTCCTGGCCGATGAACTGCGTCCCGCCGATCCTGCGCACCCGCCCCTGTTCGAGCAGCCGCAGCAGCGGGGCATAGATCGTCTCGGGCAGGCGCTCGATGTCGTTCAGCAGCAGCGTGCCGCCCTGCGCCTGGGCAAGGATGCCGCGGCCGACATGGCCCTGCCCCTCGCTGCCGAAGAGGTCGGCGGGCGTCAGCGTCGAATCGCAGTCCACCGCGACGAGCTGGCGGCTGGCGCGGCCGCTGGTCGCGTGGATCACCTGGGCGATGGCGGATTTGCCGGTGCCGCCCTCGCCGGTGATGAGGATCGGGGCGGCGGCGTGGGCCACCAGCTCGATGGTGCGGCGCAGCGCGCCCATCACCGGGCTCTGGCCCAGCATCGCGTTCTGCCCGGGCGCGGCGCGGCTGCGCCAGAACTCCACATCGTCCTGCAACCGGCGCACGGTGCAGATGCGGTCGAGCGCGCGGGCGAGGATCGGCAGCGGCGCGCCGGCCGGCAGATAGTCGGCCGCCCCGGCGCGGATCGCCTCAAGCGCCTCGTCCACCGACGGCTCGGCGGTCAGCACGATCACCCCGCAGCCGGGCGACAGTTCGGCCAGCAGCGCCGGCAGGTCGGGCAGGCCGGCGTCGAGCAGGATCGCCGCCGGGATCGCCTCGTCGATCAGCCGCTCGAGCGCGGGGCCGTCGGCGCCGCGGCGCACGGGATAGCCGGCCTCGGCCAGCGTCGCGGCGGCCGCGTCGAGGCGCGCACCACCGACGACCACGAGATCGGGGGCCGCAGGGGTCACGCAATCACCTGGTGCAGGCGCTTGCCGTGCGGGGCCGCGCGGCAGATGCGGCAGAGGTCGGGGGCCGCCTCGGTCGCCGCCGTCACCGGCTCGTGCACCGAGACGCCGCACATCCGGCAGCGGAAATCGTGAAGCGGGATCGGTGCGGCTGCCTGGGCCATCGGCTCGACTCTCATCGCGGCGGGGGCACAGATGTCCACGCATAACGCGCAGCCGGTGCACCGCTCTGCGGCCACAGTGTAGCGCAAGACTCCGCCCTCGCTGTCAAGCGCCAAGACCTCTTCGGGGCAGATCCTCAGGCAGGCGTCGCAGCCGATGCAGAGTGCGGGGTCGATGCGGGGGACGTGGCGGAACCGCGGCGCCGCGCCCGGCAGCGCCTGCAGCGCCCGCAGCGCGGCGGCGGGGTCGGCGGGGGCGGCAACCTCGCCCGCGGTGGCGAAGCGGGCAAAGAGCCGGCGCCGCGCGGGGTCCACGGCGGCGCGTTCGTCCAGCGCGGCGCGGGCCTCGGCGGGGGTGGCGGGGCGCAGCTCGATCCCCGCGCGGCCGCGGTCGGCGGCCAGCGCGTTGAGCCGTGCGACCCGGTCGAACAGCGTCTCGGGCGGGCAGAGCGGACAGGCGGCGCAGTCGGGCGTCGCCACCGCGATCCGGTGCGGGCCGGCGGCGAGAGCCGCGTCCGACAGAGCGTGGATGCAGCGCGCCACCGCGGCGCGGGCGGCGCCCGGCCATTCGCGGCACATCGCCACCGCGGGTCCGGCCGCTCCCAGAGGGATCAGCACCTCGGGCGGCGAGGGCGCCAGCGCCAACGCCTCCTGCGGGCAGGCGGCGACGCAGGCGCCGCAGCCCGTGCAGGCTTCGGCGAAGATGAAGATCTCGGTGCCGGCGGGGAAGATGGCGTCCTCGCGGCAGGCATCCTCGCAGGCCTGGCACGAGGATTCCTCGAGCCTCGCATGGGTGCAGCGCCCCTCGCCCACCGCGGGGACCGACCCCGCGGCGGATGCAGAGCCGGCGGGCGCCGGCCCGCCCGGTTCGGCCTCGCGCGGGGGGGCTACCAACTTTCGGCGACCCCGGGGATGAAGCGCTCGGGCTCGTCGGGGGTCACGGCCTGGGCCTGCGGCAGCGGCGCCACCGGCCCCCGGCGCACGCCCGAGACCTGCGCGATCAGCTCGCGCAGCCCTTCGAGGTAGGTCGCGGTCAGCAGCCCGCTGGCCGCGACCAGCGGCTCGGCCGCGCGGGCGGCCACGCGGCGGCCCCACTCGGGCACCCAGGGCAGCACGTGCAGGTCCATGAACCGGCCCGCATCGACCGCCGCCACCTGCGTCCCCTGCCCCAGCAGATGCTGCACGAACTGCAGCTCGTGGACGATGTTGTCGTCGCTGCGCCGTCGCCAGTCGGGGGTCGAGAGGCCGTAGTGCTCATACCAGTCGCGGACCGCAAACATCGGCTCCTGCCGCTCAAGGCTTTCGACGGTCATCCAGACCGAGCCGTTGGGCGAGGCGCGCAGCCCGTGGGTGATGTGCACCTCGGCCCAGGCGGCGGCCACGAGGTCCATGTCGGCCTCAACCGGGTCGTCGGGCAGCGCGTCGAGCGCCTCGGCCAGCGCGGCGGCGGCGGTCTGGCCGTCCTCGCCGGCGAGGATCGCGGCAAAGAGCGCGGGGGCCTCGGCCTGCTTGAGGCCGCGGACCAGCGCGGCGTCGGGCTCGCGGTCATGCAGGCGGATGATGAGGCCCAGCGCCTCGGCGGCCGCGGTCAGCGCCGCCTGCCCCTCGGGCGACAGCCTCGCGGGTTCGGGGCGTACGCTCTCGTCGGCGGGGCCGTGATGGTGGTCGGCCCCGCAGCCGCAGTCGTGGGTCGCAGCCTTGGTCGTCTCAGCCATCCACACGGCCCTTGGAATGGGAGATGAAGACGATCGAGGGTTTCGTCAGGTCGGGGTCGGCCATCCCGCGGACCTGGCTCACCACCTGGTCGTTCGGGCCGCGCGCCTTGGTCTGGTAGGTGCCGTCCCTGAGCTGGTCGATCGGGCCCACGTCCAGCACCCGCATCATGCAGGCGCTGACGCAATAGGGCTTCCGCCCGGCCTCGAGCTCGTCGATGCACATGTTGCACTTGGCGACCACGTTGCGGTGCGGGTCATACTGCGGCGCGCCGAAGGGACAGGCGGCCTCGCATTTCCGGCAGCCGATGCAGAGGGTCGAGTCGATGTCCACCACGCCGTTGTCGGCGCGCTTCCAGATCGCCCCGGTCGGGCAGGCCGGCAGGCACGCGGGCTCGGCGCAGTGGTTGCAGGACATGTTGATCTTGAAGGCGAAGACGTTGGGGAAGATCCCGCCTTCCACGTACTGCACCCGGCGGAAGCGCGGCCCGGCGTCCAGCCCGTTCTTGTCCTTGCAGGCGATCTCGCAGGCCCGGCAGCCGATGCAGTCCACGTTGTTGTGGATGAACCCCATCTGCATCTCGGGCACGACCGGCACATAGCGCTCGCGCTTGCGCCGGGCGGCGTTCTCCTTGATGCGCGCCTTGATGGCGGCGCGCTCTTCGGGGGTGGGCGGGGTGTGAACCCGGACGTCGCTGTTCGTTGCCATCGGTCGAGCCCCCCTCAGAGATCGCGGCGGAAGACGTGGCTGCGGGCGGTGGACAGCTGGTCCCAGCCCGGCCGGTGGATCAGGTCGCTCTTGGCAATATCCACGAGAACCGTGTTGTAGGCAAAGGCTCCGGCGGGCGACGGCTCGTCGAGCGTGAGGAAGTCGGGGTTGCCCGACCGGTCCACGCCGTTCGAATCGAGGTCCATCCACGCGCCCTCATGCAGCACCGCGACGCCGGGCATGCAGCGCTCGGTGACATAGACCGGCGTGACCACCTTTCCGCGCTCGTTCCAGACCTCGATCGTGTCGCCGGTCTGGATGCCCAGGCGCTTGGCGTCCGCGGCATTCATCGTCGTCTCCTGGCTGAAGGTCTCGCGCAGCCAGGGGATGTTGTTGAAGATCGAGTGCGTGCGCCAGCGCGGGTGCGGGCTGATGAGGTGGAACGGATACTTGGCCGTCTTGGGGCTGTTCAGGCTTTCCCACGGCTCGATCCACTTCGGGATCGCCGGGATGTGATAGCCGTACTGGGTCCGCGTCCAGTCGGTGATCTGCGCGAGCTGGCCCGAGAAGATCTCGATCTTGCCGGAGGCGGTCTGGAACGGCACCCCCTGCTCGATCTGCGCGCGAAAGGCGACGTGCGGCTCGGGCAGGATGAACTTGTAGACGCCACGCTTCTTGAACGTCTCCCAGCTCCAGTCGACGTGCTGGTGTTCCTGGACCTTGTGCCACCAGTCCACGAGATACGCCTCGTCCACCTCGTCGGGGTCGTTGAAGTAGTTGCGGTTGGCCTTGGGGTTGTAGGCCTCGCCGAAGCCCAGCCGATAGGCCAGCTCGGTGAAGACCTGAAAGTCGGTGCGGCTTTCGCCCATCGGCTGGATGACCACCGGGCGGTGGATGTAATAGTGGCCCTTGTACCAGGGCAGGGCGACGTCATGCCGCTCGAAATGGGTGGCGATGGGCAGCAGGTAGTCGGCCCAGATGCCGGTCGGCGTGATGGTCGAGTCCATGCAGACGAGCAGGCTCTCGCCCTCGCCGTAGCTGTCGAGGCGGCGGATCGCCTCGATCTCCTTGTTGATGTTGGTGAGCTGGTTCAGCCAGTCCGAGCCCTGCCAGAAGATGCCGCGGATGTTCGGCACCACCCCGTCCAGCTCGTCGCTGCGCGGCCACAGCCCCGCCTCTTCGCGCCGCACGTTGGGATAGTTCAGCACGATATGCGCCCAGCGGTCGGACTTGATCGAGGCCCACCAGAGGTTGGCGTTCTGGTCATAGGGATAGGCCACCGCCTCGGGGTGCCAGGCCTTGCCCACGCCCTCGGCGCAGCCGCCGAGGATGCCGATGTTGCCGGTCATCGCCTGAAGGGCGGCGGCCATGCGGTTGTACTGCTCCCCATAGGCGTTGCGGCCCGGCGCCCAGCTCGCCTTCAGCGCGGCGGGCTTGGTCGTGGCATACATCTCGGCCAGCTTGCGGATGTCGTCGGCGCTGACGCCGCAGATCTCGGCCGCCCATTCGGGCGTCTTGGGCGTGCCGTCATAGTCGCCGCGCAGGTAGTCACGGAAGTTCTCGTGCCCCTGCGCCCAGACCGGCATGGTACCGGCGTCCATCCCCTGCACGAAGCGATTGATGAACTCCTGATCGTGCAGGCCCATGTCGAAGATGTGGTAGGCCATGCCCGCCATCATCGCCGCATCGGTGTTCGGCTTGATCGGGATCCACCACGCGTCATAGGCGGCGGCCGAGTCGGTGTATTGCGGATCGACCAGCACGAACTTGCAGCCGCGCTGCTTGGCCATCCGCATATAGTAGAACGTGTTGCCGCCGTGGAACGTATAGGCCGGGTTCCACCCCCACATGATGATCAGCTTGCAGTGGGCGTAGGCGTCGTCCTCGTTGCCGTCCTCGATGGTGCCGAAGGTCATCCGGCTCGAGAACGTCGTCCCCTGATAGGACGGCACCGACCACGAATTGGTGCGGCAGCCGAACATCCCGAGGAAGCGGCCCAGCAGCCCCTCGATCTGGTCGGACTTGTGCAGCACCCCGTAGGACGCGCCGGCATAGGACTGGTCGAGCAGCGCGGTCGGGCCATAGGTGGTCTTGAGGTGGACCATCCGCTCGGCGATCTCGCTCAGCGCCTGGTCCCACGAGATGCGCTTGAACTTGGCCTCGCCGCGGGCGCCCACGCGCTTCATCGGGTAGAGCAACCGCTCGGGCGAATAGAGGCGCGCGCGGTAGCTGCGGCCGCGCAGGCAGGCGCGGACCTGCGGCTTTTCCTCGGTGTCGGTGCCGTAGGCGTCGCCCTGATATGTGCCGTTGTCGGTCGAGAGGCGAACGATCACGTCGCCCTTCTTGTGCGCGACGAGCATATGGCGGCTGCCGCAGTTGTGCGCGCAGGACGTCACCACCGTCTCGAGCTCGTCGTCCTTGGGATAGGGCTCGTAGGCGAAGGCCTCGGCCCGGCGCGGCACCGACGGCAGCACGAGGGCGGTGGCCGCGGTCGCGGTCGCGGTCTGCAGGAACTGGCGCCGGGTCGGGGTCAGCGCGCGCGCCCAGGCAGCGGGGTCGAGCAGCGCGGTCAGCATCGGTCGGGTCATGGCTTGGTCCCCTTTCGGCTCAGTTGGCGGGGGCAGCGGCAGGCGCCGCCGCATCGGGCGAGGCGGGCGCCGGCGCGCCGGCACCGGGCATCGCCGGCGGCGCGTCGGGCGGGGTCGCCCCCGTCGAGGTGCCCGGGTTGTTCGGCGGCAGCCGCGCCTCATCAGTCACCGGGCTGCCGTCCGCCTGCGGGTCGAGCGGCGCCACGCCGGCATCGGGCGCGGTCGGCAGCGTCGGATCGGTCGGCGGCTGCGCGCCCATCACCGGGGCGGGCTCGGCCGGGCCGCCCGACGGCACGCCCGAGGCGCTCGGCGCGGCCGCGGCCTGTTCGCCCATCGGGTCGGTCGGCAGGGTAGCGGGGTTGACCGCCGGCCCCTCGTCCTCGTCCCAACCGGGCGTGGGGTCCGAGTCCGGCATCCGCCAGGCGACGTCGCTGCGGGTCTGCCGGCCCAGCGCCCAGTCGGGCACCGTCTCGGTGTCCATCCCCGGCCACGCGGTGCGCGGATAGGGATACGAGGTGCGGAACCACGCCCGCCCGCCGTGGCAACCATAGCAGGTGTCCGACCCGGCCTGCGCCAGATCCTCGATGCTCGCCGCGTTGAGATAGGTCACGTTGTGGCGGTTGGTGCGGAAGGTCTCGGCGTGGCAGGACAGGCAGCCGTTGGCCAGCGTCGGGTCGTCCGAGGTGGGGTCCTCCATGTCCGCGCGGACCTCGGGCCAGGGACCGCCCAGGCCCATGATGTTCACCGGGTCGGGCATCTGGCCGTGGCAGCGCAGGCAGGTCTCGGACGGGTTGACCATCTTGCGGTTGGTGAACTCGGGCTGCACGGGCGAGCTGAAGGCGTGCCGGCCGGGCATCATGTCCGGGCTTTCCTCGCGCGGGTCGTTGCCCTTGTGGCAGAAGTTGCAGGTGAGCTTCATCGTCGCCTTGGCGAAGTCGCTCTCCATATGCCGCCAGTGGAAGTCCTGCTGGTCCTGCATGTAGGTGTCGAGCGTCTGGTACCATGCGATGGTGCTGTCGGCCCGCAGTCCGGCGGGGCTGGCGACGGCGACCTTGTGGTTCAGGATTTCCTTGTGACAGGCGAGGCATTCCGAGTCCGTCGCCGTGGCGATCGCGGGCTGGAAGTGGATCGGGTGATAGCGGGCGCGCTGGTAGTCCATGCCCGGCAGCGACGCCTTGAGCGCGGCGAGCTTCTCGCCGATGGCGGCGATCTCGGCATCGGTCTCGCCGGGCGGGTCGCGGTGCTCGACCTGCACGATCTCACCCTGCGGCAGCGCCGAGACCTCGGGCGCACCCTCGGGGCGGGCGACGCCGGCGTTCGGCGTCTCGCCGCCGGGCGAGAGCGTCTCGGGCGCCGGGTTCTCGGCCAGCGGCGGGGCGGTGCCCGGCGCGGTCTCGACGGCGACCTCGGCCCGGGCGGTGCCCGGCGCGACGCTGGCCGCGGGGGTGGTGGTCTCGGCATCCGCGGGGGCGGGCGTGGTCTGCGCCGGATCGACGGCGGCGGCCGGGGCCGGATTGGTCGCGGCGTCGGCTGCGGCGACCGCGGCGGGGGCGGCCTCGGGGG